>CANHFH010000027.1 GCA_947459825.1 Pseudomonadota bacterium
CCGATGATCTCCTCGAGGGTCGGCACCGCGAACATCCCGTCGAATTCTTTTGAGCGGTACGGCCGCGGCTGCACCGCACGCAGCGTGCGCAGCTCTTCGAGCGTGAAGTCGACCGTGAACCAGCCGGTGTGCGCGACGCCGTCGATGATCACGCTGCGCTTGCGGTCGGCGAACTCCGGCCGCTGCGCGACATCCGTCGTCTGCGTGATGTCGGGTTCGTGGCGCGCGACGAGCCGTCCGTCCTTGGTCGACACCAGATCGGGCTCGATGAAATCCGCGCCCATCTCGATGGCGAGCCGGTAGGACTCCAGCGTGTGCTCGGGCCGGTGCCCGGAGGCGCCGCGGTGCGCGATGACGAGAGGTGTGCGTGCCATCCCGCGATTGTGCCCGGTATCAGACGGCCCGGCACCGGGCGTCAGCTGTTCGCGGGGATCAGCGTTTGGCAGGAGCCGCGGCGGGCACCGCGGGCGCCCCCGGCTGCGACAGGCTGACGCTGTAGCCGCGGCCCGAGAGGCAGTTGCGGAAGGCGAGGTTGTACTGCTCGACCTGCTGCGATGCCGACTGCTGCCGCGCGGCGCGTTCCTGCTCTGCGGCGGCGCGCTTCGCATCCGCCTCCTTGCGTGCGTTGTCGCGCCTCACAGCGCCGCCGATGGCGCCCACCGCACCGCCGATCGCGGCGGCCGGCGCCTGACCGCGACGCACCGCATCGGCGGGGGCCGCGCCGGCATGCGCTTGCGCCTCGCCCTGACAGGCCGTGACATCCCTCTGCGTCTGCGCCTGGTTCTGTCCCTTGGCGGGCTTGATCGCCCACTGGCCGCTCGGCGTCTGCGCACCGGCGACGGTGGCGAGCGCCGCGAGCGCGATGCAGGTGGCACGGGCGAGGGCGGAAGTGTTGCGCGACATGGTGAGGCTCCCGAAAAGGCTGCACGAGGATGGATCGGACTCCATCCTGCGCCCACGCCGGTGCACAGGGTTAGCCGCTTGCTGCAAGCGGACGCGCCGCCGCCGAGTGCATCGGTGTTCCGCGCGGCGGTGTCCCGCGCTAGAGGACCTTGCGCAGCACCACGAAATGCAGATCCGGCCGCAGCGGCTCGCCGAAGCGCGCATCGCCGTACGGGAAGGGAGCGGTCTCGCCCGTGGCGCGGTAGCCGCGCCGCTCGTACCAGGCGATGAGCTCCGCGCGCTGCGCGATGACGGTCATGTGCACGGCGGTCACGCCCCAGCGGCGGCGCGCGTCCTGTTCGGCGCCGGCGAGCAAGCGCCGTCCGAGCCCGCCGCCTTGCAGCGTCGGACGGACGGTGAACATGCCGAGATAGGCCTCATCGCCGTGCCGCTCGAGCTGCACGCAGGCATCGATCGCCGGCGCGGCGGCTCCGCCTGCGGGTCCGCTCGGCTGCACCGCTTCATGCACCAGCAGCACGCGGTCGCCCATGGTCTCGCCTTGCGCGATGGACTCGCGCAACGCGTCCGGGTCCGTACGCTGCCCGCCGAGGAGGTCGGCTTCGGTGGTCCAGCCGACACGGCTCGAGTCGCCGCGGTAGGCGGAGTTCACGAGCGCCGACAGCGCTTCCGCATCATCGCGGCGCGCGACGCGCAAGGCGAGCGGTGCGTCGGCGTCCATCGCGCCGCACATTTCGCCGCTCAATCCGCCGCCACCCGGCCGCGGGTCTCGGCCATCTGCGCGAGTCCGATGCGCAGCTCGAGGCGTCTCTTGAACTCCTCCGGCCCGAAGAAACGCTGAGCGAGAACGTTCATGGGGTCGGTGCGGTAACCGGTCTCGCGCACATAGTGGTCGTACCGCTGCTGCGCGAGCCGTTCCGCGACGGGCAGCGGCGCAGCGTCCGCTTCGTCGAGCCAGCCGAACCAGCGGTCGACGAAGCCGCGCAGGTAGTCCTCGCAGGTCGCGATGTTGGTCTCGGTGAGTTCGCCCATGATGCTGGTCGCCACCGGCGACATGAGACCGCGCAGGTAGGTGCCATGGCTCCAGTTCCAGGTGAACTCCGGCCGGCCGCGCAAGCGGATGGCATCCGCGTTCGCCGGCTCGTAGTACTTCTGGACATACGCGAGGTCGGTGCGCAGATCGACGCGCGGCGTGTAGTCGGCGTAGAAGAACAGCTTCGGCACCGTACCGAAGATGATCACGAGGTGCGGTACGCGGTTCTGCTGCGACAGGAACACGGTCGCGTTCATGTCGAGCAGCGAGGCCTTGCGGTTGCCGAGCCAGGAGTGCACCAGCCACTCGACCCGCGGTCCGCTCCACGCGTTGAACGACCCCTCCATGCCGCCGTCGAGCGAGGTGTAGTACTCGCTGCCCGCGGTCGAGGGATGCTTCTCGACCGCGAAGCGCGCCTTCACGCGCTCGACGATGCCGGCATGGATGCCCCAACAGCGCTCCCAAGCGCGGCTCACATCGACATCCGGCTGCTCGGCCAAGAATTCGGTGATGGTCTTGATGTCGAGTTTGGTCGCGGACATGACGGTCGTCCCCCCTTATGGTCCCCGCCCGGGATGGTTCGCAGGACCACCGCCACGGTAACGGTCGGCGGCCGTCCCGGACATGGCGCCGCGACACCCCGTCCGCGCCTCGAACGGCTGCACCGGTCACCGTGCTTCTGCTAGCCTTCGCGCAACCGAATCCCCCTTCATGCTCCCAAGGAGACGCCGATGCCCTCGATCCGATCCCTCGCCGTGGCTGCGCTCGCCGCCACGCTGCTCACCGCCTGCGCAAGCACCGGCGCGACGACCCGCTCCGCCGCCGCCAAGTCCGACGCCGCGCTCCAGGCCGCGCTCGCCGGCCCGCAGCGCAGCGCGGAACAGAAGGAACGCGACGGCGAGCGTCGTCCTGGCGCCTCGCTCGCGTTCTGGGGTCTCACGCCCGGCGCCTCCATCCTCGAGGTGCAGCCTGGTGGCGGCTGGTGGACGCAGATCCTCGCGCCGTATGCGGCGCGTACCGGTGGCCGTTACACCGCGACCGCCGCCGACCTCGCCAACCCGAACCTCGCCCCCGCCGCTCGTCAGGGCCGCGAGCGGTTCGCCGCGACCTACGCCGATGCGGCCGTCTACGGCAAGGTCGAACTCGTGAACTGGGGCCCGGTGGCGGCGCCGCTGCCGGAAGGCCAGTACGACTTCATCCTGCTGTCGCGCGTCATCCACGGCTGGATGCGCCAGGAAGGCGCGGTCGACCGCTACTTCGCGCAGGTCGCGCGAGGCCTCAAGAAGGGCGGCACCGTCGCCGTCGAACAGCACCGCGCCGCGCCCGGCACCAAGGCCGATGGCGGCGAGTCGGGCTATGTCACCGAGCAGTTCGTGATCGATGCGGCGGCGCGCGCCGGCCTCAAGCTCGTCGCGAAGTCCGAGATCAACGCCAACCCGAAGGACACCCGGGACCATCCCTTCGGCGTGTGGACGCTGCCGCCGACGCGCGCGACCGTGCCGTACGGCTCGGGCAAGCCGGCCGATCCGGCCTTCGACCGTGCCAAGTACGACGCGATCGGTGAATCGGACCGCATGACCCTGCGCTTCACGAAGTGAGGCGACGGACGTTCCTCATCGGCGGCGGCGCGCTGTTGCTCGCCGGCGCCGGTGCGGTCGTCTACACGCGGCGCAAGATATCGGGCGGTCCGCCGCAGCGGCCGCCCGGTGCGCCCATCGGTCCGTTCGGTGCCGAGAGCACCGCGGAGGAGGTCACCGCCGGCCTCGACCTCGCCGGGCGTACCGCGCTCGTCACCGGCGGCACCTCGGGCCTCGGTCTCGAGACCTCGCGCGTGCTCGCGCTGCGCGGTGCGCATGTGCTGGTCACGGGCCGCACCCTCGAGAAAGCGAAAGCCGCCTGCGCCACGCTGCCCGGGCGCACCACGCCCATCGAGCTCGAACTCGAACGCTGGGACACGGTCGCCGCTGCCGCCGACCTCGTGAGCACCCTCGGCATGCCCATCGACATGCTGGTCTGCAACGCCGGCATCATGGCGTTGCCCAAGCTCGAACAGGTGGGCGGCCTCGAGAAGCAGTTCGCGGTCAATCATCTCGGGCACTTCATCCTGGTCAACCGCCTGCTGCCGCAGGTCAAGGCGGCGCCGCAGGGCAGGGTGGTGGCGGTGTCTTCGGCTGGCTACCGCTGGGCGCCGCCCGCGGGCATCGAGTTCGACAACCTCTCGGGTGAGCGCGGTTATGAGCCGAACAAGATGTACGGCCAGTCGAAGCTCGCCAACGGCCTGATGACGCTCGAGCTCGCGCGCCGGCTCGGCGCGGAGGGCTCGAGCGCCACCGCCAATGCCGTCCATCCCGGCGTCGTCAACACCAACCTCGGCCGACATTTTCCGGCGTGGAAACGCGCCGCCGGCAAGTGGATCGGCTGGACCTTCATGAAATCCGTGCACCAAGGTGCGGCCACCAGCTGCTATGTGGCGACGGCGCCCGCGCTTGCGCAGACCCGCGGCCTATACTTCGAGGACTGCAACCCGGTCGTGCCCGCGCCCGGCAAGCACATGGACGACACCGCGCTCGCGGCCAGGCTGTGGAGCGTGTCCGAAGGCCTCGTGAAGGAGTACCTCGCATGATGGACCGCTCCCGTCCCCGCAGCATCCGTACCCGCGTCGTCGGTGCCCGCGGTATCCGTATCCGCGATGCCGCGCTCGCCGGCCTCTGCGCCGCTGCCGTGCTGACCGTACCTGCTGCCGCACAGGCGCCGGACCGCGCGACGGTCGGTGCCGAGGCGCAGGCCGCCTATCTCGCCGGCGATGCCGCGGCCATCGGCCGTCTCGAGGCGACAACGCGCCCCTGGGCGAAGTCCAGCAGCCCGCTCGAGCTCTACACCTACGCCTTCGTGCAGTTCCGCGCGCAGCAGCTTGCGCTCGCTGCGAAGCGCGAGGGCCCCTCCAAGGCCGCGGGTGAGGCCTGTGTCGCCGCCGCTGAGGCCGCGGTCAAGGCCGACCCGAAGTCCGCCGACGCGCTCGCCCTGCAGTCCGCCTGCTACGGCTACCTCGCCAACCTCGGCGGCATGGCCGCCATCCGCAACGGCTCCCGCAGCGGCAAGAGCATGGAGGCCGCGCTGGCCCTGCAGCCGCGCAACCCGCGCGTGATGTTGGTGGACGGGTTCGGGTACTACTTCCGCCCCAAGTTCGTGGGCGGCGACACCGGGAAGGGCTGCGCGCGGTTCCGCGAGGCGGCGGCCGCCTTCGATGCCGGTGCCGGGGCACGGGGTGGAGCGGCGGGGATAGATTGGGGTGCCGCCGAGGCCCATCTCTGGGTCGGGCGCTGCGCCCGCGATGCCGGGGATGCAGCGGCCGCCCGCAAGGCCTTCGAGCGAGCGCTCGCGATCGCGCCGGACTTCGCCGCGGCCAAGCGCGCCCTCGGTCGCTGACGGACGACCTCGCGGCCGTCAGCGCGGCCGACGGTACGGCCACCGCGCGCGTCGCTCAGAAGATGCCGGCAGCGAGCCCCGCGGCGAGCGTCGCGCCGAGTTCCCGCGCGCGGACGAGCGCCGCCTCGTCGGGGTCGCCCACCACCCGCAGCGGTTCGGCGATGCCCTGCCAGCCGTAGCCGGCCACGATCCGCTCCACCGCCGTCACCGTGCCCCGGCCGTCGTTGCCTGCGCTGACGAACAGCGCCCAGGGCGTCCCCTCGGTGCGGCCCTGCGCGGGGTAGAAGCTGCGGTCGAAGAAATCTTTGAGCGCGCCCGACATGTAGCCGAAATGCTCCGGCGTGCCGAGCAGCACGCCGCCCGCCCACAGCAGGTCGTCGACCGTGGCTTCGAGCGCCCGTCGCTCGCGCAGCTCGATGACGGTGCCGTCGGCGGCGAGCGCCTCCGCGGCCGCGGCGGCGATGCCCTCGACCGCGGCGGCGCGGAGCCGGTCCGTGCGGCCGCCGGCATGGCCGCCGTACACCAGCAGCAGCCGCGCCGGACGGTTCACGCACCCCCCGTGCGGTGCAACCACTCGAGCGTCCCGTCGCGGCCGCGCGTGCGGTTGCCGGCCCAGATGACGACCGTCGCGACGAGCGCACCCAGCGCCGCGAGAGCCATGTCCTTGTGCGTGTCCCACTCATCGCCCTGCGTGCCGAGGAAGGCCGCGCCGAGGTCGCCGCCGAACAGCAGCGCCGCGCCCCACTCGATGAGTTCATAGAGCGCCGAGGTCGACAGCACGATGTCCATCGGCAGGAAGTAGCTCCAGAAACCGCGTACGCCCGCGTGCCGCATCAGCCACTCACGCAGCGGCAGCACCAGCAGCAGTCCATAGGCGAGGTGCACCACGCGGTCGTAGTGGTTGCGCGTCGTGCCGACGACCTCGTTGAGCGAGGTGCCGCTCACGCTGCGCAGCGCGTCGTCCCAAGGCACCAGCGAATAGGTGTAGTGCGCGCCGATGGCGTGCAGGCACAGGAAAGCGAACAGCAGTCCGTACGATGTGTTCGACAGCGGCAGCGCCCGGCGCGTCGCGACCAGCACGCCGACGCCGGCCAGGAGAAGGAGGTTCTCGAGGGCCCAGTCGGAGCGGTCGTAAGGGGATATGGCGAGCACGGCCCACAGCGCGCCGAAGACCACCGCCAGCATCGTGATGTAAGCCTTGCGCGTCATGCGTCGGATGCCCCGCCGTCAGCGTTTCTCGACGGTATACACGATGTCCGTGCTCGCTTCCTTGCCCGCCTCGAACTTGATGGTCCACCGGTCGTTGATGGTGTAGCGCAGCTTGAGCGTGTTGATCGCCTCGGCCAAGGAGATGCCGTAGCTCACATAGAGACGGGTCGAGAGGTACTTGCCGAACACCAAGGAGGTCTCGTTGGCGAGGTTCTGCTCGATGCCGACGTCCTCGATGCCGATCTTCTGGCCGAGCTGCTGCGCCAGGATCGCGCCGCCCTGGGCGATGAGCGCGGAGCGGTTGGCCGCCGCGTCGTTGGCCTGCGAGCCTTCGAGGGTTCCGCCCGCCAGCAGCAGAGATACGATCTGCGACTGCGGCAGCGACGGCTCGGCGAAGAAGGACATGCGCGGTTCGCCGAGCGTACCGCGCACGTTCACGCCCGCCTTGACATCAGGGAATTCTTTGGTCGCGCGGATGTCGACGCCGGGGTCGTTGAGCGGGCCGCCGGTGAACAGCAGCCGGCCGCGCTCGATGTCGAGCCGACGGCCGAGCGCCATGTACTTGCCTTCGGCGACGCCGAGCTCGCCGGAGCCGCGGCTCGTCCCGTCGGGCTGGGTGATGACGTTCAGCGTGCCGGCCAGCCGTCCGGCGAGGCCCAGCGCCTCCACCGTGACCTTGTCGCCGAGCACGAGGCGGATGTTGCTCGAGACGCGGAAGCTCGACTCGGGGTCGTCGGGCTCGTCGCCGACCAGCACTTCGTCCGCGGAGGGCAGCACCGCGCCGGTCAGGTCCGCCGGGGCGATGCGCGCGAACGGCACCCGCACCGTGCCGCTGGCGATGAGGTCGCGCCCGGCGACGCGGAACTTGAGGTCGGGCGAGGCCTTGATGGTCGCTTCGGGGACGTCCACCAGCAGCAGATCCTCACCCTTCACCGTCAGCTGTCCGTAGGGCTGGCGGCTGCGCCATTCGAGCTCGGCATCGGCTGCGATGCGGCCCTCGCCGAGCCGCGCCGTCGACTTCAGCACGAAGCCGTTGTCGATCAGCCGCGCCTCCGCGCTGACATCGCGCAACGCGGTGTTGAACTGGTAGAAGTCGAGTTCGCCGCGCTCGAGGCGCATCACGCCGTTGACGAGCGGCGCGCCGAGCGTGCCGCCCATCACGAGGTCGAGCGACAGCGCCCCTGCTGCGCGGTCGATCTCGGGCACATAGAGATGCAGCAGCATCAACGCCGAGGAATCGGCGCGCAGCGTCGCCTCCATGGGCATCGCGCGCCAGTCGCCGGCGACGTGGCGCGCGCGCAGCGCGCCGTCGACGCGGCCGCGGTCGCCGGCGGCGAGCTTCAGCGTGGCGTCGACGCCCTGGGCGGTGGACTCGGCGGTCAGCAGCCCGGTGCCGAGCGTGATCAGGTCCTCCTTGGCGCCGGTCCGCTGCCAACGCAGCGCGGCCTCGTTGAGCTCGACGCGCAGCGTGCCGAGCGGCGGTCCGTCGCCCTTGCCGCGCAGGTCGGCGGCCGCATCGAAGGTGCCCGCATAGCTCGCGCGCGGCGAGGGCGGATCGAGCAGGCTCGCCAGCGGCAGCCCGCGCACCTCGCCTTTGGCGCGCCAGCCCGCAGCGTCCGTGCCGCCCTCGGCGCAGAGGGTCGACGGCGAAGTCCAGCGGCGGTTGGCGCGGCTCTGCATGCAGAAGCGTTCGGCCTGCACTTCGCCCGGCGCCAGCGCGATCCGCAGCGGTTCGACCAGCGAGAGATCGATGTCGGCGGGCAGGGCGAGCTCGGCTTTGCCCCACTGCTGCGTCCAACGGTCGCCCTTGAGCGTGCCGCGGCCGCTCGCCTCGAAGGCGATGTCCTCGCCGTCGAGGTCGAGCCGCAGCGCGTGGTCCGCCACCGGGCCGTCGAGCCCGAAGGTCAGCCGCTGGAACGACTGGCCGAACGCGGTGATGCCGCGCGCGGTGATGTCGGCGCGTGCCGGCTTGGTGGGGCCACCGGTCGGGTCGATGTCGATGTCGGCCTCGAGGCGCTCGATGTCGATGCCCTGGATGGAGATGTCGCGGCCGTCGATCTCCGCCTCGACCATCATCGCCGCCGGCGTGCCGCGCAGGCTGCCCGTGGCGCGCAGACTGCCGCGGGCGCCCGCTGCGAGCACGCCGAGGTCCGTGGTGGCGACGCGGAACGACAGGTCGCGCCGCCGCGGCGACAGCTCGCCGTCGAGCGCGAGCCGGAAGCCGCCTGCCGATACATCCACACGCTTGAAGGCGAGGGTGTCGCGCGCGTAGCGCAGGCTGCCCGAGCCGCGCGCCGCGGTGCCGCGCAGCCGGCCTTTGAGGTCGCGCACATCGACATCGATCACCTGCGCGGCGCCGAAGCCCGTGCCGCGCGCATCGACCATGAAGTCCAGTGACCCCGGCAGGTCGGGCCGCAGCCGCGCCGTGTCGAGGCCACGCACCGGGCCCTTGAAGCGCCAAGCCTCGCGCGCCCCCCACGAGACCTCGCCGACGAGTTCCGCGCGGCCGCCGAGCGCGCGCAGCTCGCTGCGCTTGATCTCCAGGCGGTCGGGATGCAGCACGCCTGCGATCCGCTCGTCGATGGGCGGTAGGCCCGTGGGCTCGATGCGGCCTTCGCTGGTGATCGCATAGGGCCCCGTGCCGTCCAGCGTGAAGCGGCCCTGCGGGCTCTTCACCACGGGCGCCGGGCCCGTCAGGGGCCAGCGGAAGGCCTCCCAGCGGCCGCTCAGCGCCACCCGCTGGTCGCCCTCCAGCAGCGTCACCGTGCCCGTGGTGTAGGCGCGGGTGCCCGAGGCGGCGTGCCGCAGGTCGGCGCGGCGCAGCTCGAGCACGCGCTGCGCGTACATGGCCTCGACATCGACCGCCACCGGTCCCACGCCGAGACCCGAGGAGTCGAGCGTGCCACGGGCCACATAGGCGTCCTTGTCGAGCTCCAGCGCGAGCTCGCCCGACAGGATGCCGAGCGCCGTACCGCCGCCGAACTCCGCGAGGTCGAGCTGCGACACCTTGGCGCGGCCCTTGAGGTGCCACGGCGAGAGCGCGCGGAACTCGCCGTCCTCGAGGTCGGCGCGGAACGGTTCGCGGATGCCGCCTTCGACCACCGCGCCGTCGAGGTCGCCGTCGATGCGGCCGTCGATCACCCAGCGCGGACCTTGCGCCGGCGAGTAGGTCGCGCTCGCCGTGCCTTCGAGGTCGAGCGGCAGGTCGGAGGTGACGAGGCCCTGCGCCTCGACATGCAGGTCGTAGAGCTTCAACGAGGCCTTGCGGATGCGCGCGACCTTGCCGTAGAGCGTGCCGCTCGCCTCGAGGTCGCGCAGTTCGACCTCGTTGCCGCCCTGCGGCTGGATGACGATGCGCCGGATCCGCGCCTGCTCGGTCCACAGCGTCAGCATCCCGGGCAGGAAGCGCGGCGCCCGATCCGACGGCGGTTCGTCGCGTTCAAGCTGCTCGATGCGCAGCTCCGCGACGTCGAAGCCGCGCACCTCGATGGTCTGCCAGAGCAGCGGCAGCGTGTCGATGCGCAGCTTGATGTCGCGCACCCGTACCGCCGCGACATCATGTATGACCTCGATGCTGGCGATGCGCAGACCGCCGGCGAGCGTGCCCTGCACGCCCGTCACCGCGAGCTTCTCGATGCTGCCGAAGCGCTGCGGCAGGTGTCGTGCGACGGACTGCAGCGTCGCTTCCGAATGGGTCAGCGCGAACAACGCCGCCAGCGGCAGCGCCAGCAGCAGCACGAGCAGGACCAGCAGCAGTCGGGTGCGGCGCTTCACGGCGTCAGAGCTTCGGCGAGAAGTTGATGTGCAGCCGCGGGCCGGCCGGGTCCTTGAACCCCGGCTGCGTCGTGCAGCGCGGGTCGGGTGTGACGCTGCGGCAGGCGGGGTTGGTGAGCGGTTGCGCGAGGTCGATGCCGACGCTTACCACCGGCAGACGGAAACGGATGCCGATGCCCGCGGAGTACTGCAGCGGATCGCCGAAGGTGTCGAAGGCGTTGCCCGTATCCACGAACAGCGCCAGCGCGAGGTTGCGCGGCAGGTCGCGGATCACCTCCGCCGTGCCCGTGAAGAGATGCCGACCACCGATCTTCGCGCCGCCCTCGTCGAGCGGCGAGAGGTCGTTGAAACCGAAGCCGCGTACGCTGCGGTCGCCGCCGGCGAAGAAGCGCTCGGTGCCGGGCAGCTTCTCGGTGGCCGAGACCCAGGTCGTACCGAGTTGGCCGCGCACGAAGGCGTGCCACTTGGGCGCGAGTTCGAACACGCGCTCCGCCTCGAGCCGCAGCTGGATGAAGTCGTCGGCCGCGCCGAGCGCCGTCGTCGAGCCGCGCACCTCCGCGAAGAAGCCGCGCGAGAACAGCGCCTCGCCGAGATAGCCGCGCGGCACGGAGGCGTAGCTGAGCCCCGGGATGATGAGGCGGTTGGATTCGCTCGACTCGGGCTGCGTCGCGGTCGCCGCCGTCACCGTCGTGACCCGCGAGAACGACACGAAGGCGACGCGTTGCCAATCGCCGAGCACATGCGTCACCGAGGGCTGGAAGCGCAGCGTGCTGGTCTCGAGGTCGCCGCGGTCCTCGCGGCCGTAGCGCGCCTCCAGCGAGACCTTCTCGAGCGCCGGGTCGCCGATCGGGATGACATAGCGCCCTTCGATGGACTGCTCGACCTGAGCGGCCTTGATCTCCGCGCGTAGCCGGTGGCCGCGGTCGTTGAGCCGACGGTTGTCCCAGGTGAGCGTGCCGCGCGCCTTGGAGTCGGTGGCGTAGCCGAGGCCCACCGAGTAGCGGTTGCGGCGGTTCGCCTCGGCGCGGATGTCGACCGGGATGACGAGCCGCTCGCGGTCCGGTTCGCCCGCCACCACCTCGACCGTGGAGAAATACTGGCTGTCGTCGAGCGCGAACTGCGTGCGCAGCAGCTGCGAGGCATCGTACGGCTCGGCTTCGCGGTAGCGCAGGTAGCGGCGCAGGAAGTCCTCGTCCAAAGATTCCTGGGTGATGCTGGTCGCACCGAAGCTGTAGCGCGGCCCGGTCTCGAGCGCCAGCCGCACGCGCGCGCTGTGGCTCGCGAGGTCGACCAGCATCTCGCTGGCGGTGAGCTTGGCCTCGGCGTAGCCGAGCGTGGCCGCGAGTCGGCGCAGCTCGGACTTCACGCCGTCGTAGGTCGCATGGTTGAGCCGATCGCCGCGCTTCAGACGCGGCGCATCGAGCAGGGCGCGGAAGGACGGATGTTCGACGCCGGGTCCGCTGACCTCGATCGAGACATCCTCCAGGACCACGGGTTTGCCGGGATCGATGGCGATGCGCGCCCGCCACTCGCCGGGTGCGGTGCGCGCGACCTCGGTGGTGACGGTCGGCTCGTAGTACCCGAAGGGCCGCAGCGCCGAGGCCGCCTCGCGCTCGGCGCGCTCCTGCAGGCGCGCGAGCAGCGCTTCGTCGAGGTCGTCGCGGGTGCGGTAACGCTCCAGGCTGAGGAACACCAGCACATTGCGGCGGATGTCCTCCGGCACCCCCGTGACCTGGATGTCGATGTCGGCGCGAGCCACGGGCGTGAGCGCCGCGCCTGCGCCGACGAGCAGCGCGAGCGACAGCGGGATCAGTGCCAGGACGCGAGCGGCGCGGGACATCGGGAAGGGCGGCTTTCCAGGGGCCGGGACAGACCCTTGATTCTACTGCACCGCCCCCGCAGCCACCGTCCCCTAGGGCCCTGCGGCGGACCCCGTGGGCTGAACGCCCCGTAGGCGCCTCCTCAGCCAGCGGATGGCGAGCCAGGCGATGACCATCACCGCGCCGAGCGCGAGCAGCGGCGCCGCCAGCGCCACGATGCTGATCAACGCGGCGCCACCGAGTTCGCCGGTCGCGAGCACCGGGTTGGCGAGGCCACCGGTCACGGCCGTGGACTTGACCCTGAGCAGCGAGGTCACGCCCTGCGTGAGGCCGGCCATGCCGCCGCCCGCGATCACCGCCATGGTCCATTTGACCATCGGCGGCAGGTCGGTGATGACGGCGGCGGTGGCGACCGTGCCCGCGAGCACCGCCACCGGCGCGCCGAGCGCATCGAGGATGTTGTCGACGCCGGGCAGGTAATAGGCGGCGATCTCCACGACCGCGGCGACCGCGAGCATCAGCAGCGCCGGCCAGCTCGCGAGCCAGGCGAACTCGCCCGCCAAAGGCACCCACCCGAAGTGGCCCGCGACGGACAGCGCGCAGAGCGGCAGGAACACCCGCAGGCCGACCGCGGCCGCGAGCGCCACGCCGAGCGAGACGGGCAGCAAGGCTTCGAGCGCCGTCATCGCTTCCGCCAGCCCCACGGCCGACCCGCCGTGACCTCGCCGAGGGTCTTGGGCCAGGCGGCATCGAACCACTCGGCGATCAGGCGGTGGGAGATGGAGGTGGCGGGCGGGAGCATGACCTCGCCGGCGGCGATGGACTCGCGCGTGAACCAGCGCGCCTCCTCGAGCTCGGTGCTCGGGATGACCGGGGCGCCGGGCGCCGCGGTCGCCGTGAAGCCGAGCATCAGCGACGAGGGGAACGGCCAGGGCTGCGAGGAGTGGTAGCGCGAGCCTTGCACGGCGACGCCCGTCTCTTCGAGCACTTCGCGCACCACAGCATCCTCGAGGCTCTCGCCCGGCTCGACGAAGCCGGCGACGGTCGAGAAACGGCCCGTGGGCCAGCTCGCCTGTCGACCGAGCAGCGCGCGCTCGCCGTCGGTGACGAGCACGATGATCGCCGGATCGATGCGCGGGAAGAAATCGGTGGCGCAGCCCGGATCGCGGCAGCGCATGACATGGCCGGCGCGCTGCGGCTCGCAGCGCGCACCGCAGACGCCGCAGTGCCGGTGGCGGTGCTGCCAGTAGGTCAGGGCGCGCGCGTAGGCGAGCAGGCCTGCCTGTTCGCCGTCGAGCATGGCAGCGAGCGGACGCAGTTCTTCATAGCGGGCGCCGGACGGCGGCGGGGCGTCATCGCCGAGCTGCACCAGCACGCAGCGCGCACGCTGGAACCAGCCGAGCAGCACCAGCGACTCGCGCGGCGCGGCCTGCACCAGCGGATGGTCGCGACCGACGAAGGCGACGCGCGGCTGGCCGTCGGCGCCGGAGTCCGCGCCTTCCCCGTCAGCTGCGCCTTCGCCGGCGATCGGGTGCGCGGTGCCCCGCGCCAACAGGAACAGGGTGTCGGGGTCGGCCAGCGCCGCCTGCTGCCAGTCCGGCGCTTCGCGCGACTCCGCGCGCCGGTCGATGTACGGGCCGGCGAGGAAGTTGTGGACGATGGACGGCGCGAAGGTCGGCATGGTCTCCCGCTCGCCGGGAACAGCCGCCGGCTCGGCAGGTCAATGCGCGTGGATTCTACCAGTGTCGCGAGGTCCGGAGCGCTGGGTGGGCGTCTCGGCGAGTGCGCCGCCGCAGCAGCGGCAGCCGGTCGGTCCGAGCATCGCCCGCTCGGTCACGCTGACCGCGTCGCATCCCGCGCACCAACGCAGGCGCAGCTCGTCGCCGCGCTGCAGCGCGTCGGCGAGGTAGACCGCGTGCTCGAAGTCGATGCGCGGCTGCGGCACGATCCGCCGATAGGTCTCGAACGCCTCGCAGAGCAGCCGTCCGCGCGCGAGCGACGGCTGTTGGGCCGTCGCTTGACGGCGCGTGCCGAGGGGAGCGCCCGAAGCCGCCGCCGCTGCCGCCGCGGGCGCCGCCGCGGGCGCCGTCACCACGCCGAACAGCAGCAACATGGCGGCGAGCGCCTGCGCATCCTCGGCGCCCGCGCCGCCGCGCAGGAAGAACGCTGCCTGCTGCGGCGACTTGCCGCGGCGGCGGCGCACACCGGCGTTCGGCCGGATGTAGGACCGGAACAGCTTGCGGATGCGGTCGTCGCTGAACCCGGTCCAGAGACGGATGGTGTGCGTGCGGGCCTCGTGGCCGATCAGACGCAGCGCGAGCTCGAGGCGCAGGCGGTCGCGGTTGTAACGGTCGTCGGTGACGCGCATGACGATATGTCTCCTCGGTGTGCGCGCCGGTGCTTGACGATAAACCGGAAAACTTTGGCCATCCCGGTCGTGACGCGCATTTCGCTGAAAATATCCCAAAAGTCATGATGCTTTCCAAGCGCCGTTCGGTCACATTTGTGGCGTATTCATGGAGGAATGATGGAAGCCGACAATAATCCGCGCGCCGCAAGGCCCGCCGCCGAAGATTTCCCCGCTGCCGCCGACCCAGAGGCGTTCCACCAGGTCGCCGAGATGAACCTGCGCGGGCTGCGCGTGCTGCGCGATGCGCTGCTCGAGGGCCGCGGCCTCGAGATCCCCGCCGCAGCGAAGCTGCGCGAGCGTTGGTTGGCGCTCGACGACGCCGCGTTGCAGCGCGTCGCCGATGCGCCGTTCCTGCTGTTCGAGCTCTCCCTCGACGCCGCGCTCGCGGCGCAGCGCGCATCGAGGCTCGCCGTGGGCGACGATCCGCGGCGCGCCACGCTCTGGTGCGCACGCGCGCAGGGCCGCGCCTTCGCGCGGCTGCTCTGCCACTTCGCGTGGCAGACGAGCCGCACCGCGCCCTCGGCGGCGGCGCTGCTGCTCGGCGTGTCGCCGGCGGGCGGGGCGGCGTTGCGCAGCTTGGGTCTGCAGCAGCTCGACGCCTTCACCGAGATCGCGGGCGACTGGGTCACGCTGCGCTGGGGCGACGAGCCGCAGCTGTGGTCGGCGCGCCTCGCGGCCGCAGCGACGGGCGACCCCGACCGGCTCTGGCGGGATACGCTGCACGGTCTGCAGCGCCTCGCTGCGCTCGCGCGGCCGCCGGCGGCGAAGCCGGCCGCGGCACGCCCGTCGCCCGCTCGGTGACCCTAGCCGTGCTATCTTCCGACCGGTCATGCACGCGCTGTCGATCCAGGGGCTGGTCAAGAGATATCGCAACGGCGTCGAGGCCCTGAAGGGCATCGACCTCGAGGTCGCCCAGGGCGACTTCTTCGCGCTGCTCGGCCCCAACGGCGCCGGCAAGAGCACGCTCATCGGCATCTGCACCTCGCTCGTCACCAAGACCGCGGGCCGGATCAGGGTGTTCGGCCACGACATGGACACCGACCTCGAGGCCGCCAAGGCCTGCATCGGCGTGGTGCCGCAGGAGTTCAACCTCAACATGTTCGAGACGCCGGAAACCATCGTGGTCAACCAGGCGGGCTTCTACGGCATCCCCCGCAGCGTGGCGCGCGAACGCGCGGAGAAGTACCTCAAACAGCTCTCGCTGTGGGACAAGCGCGACAAGATGTCGCGCACGCTGTCGGGCGGCATGAAGCGGCGGCTGATGATCGCGCGCGCGCTCGTCCATGAGCCGAAGCTGCTGATCCTCGACGAGCCCACCGCCGGCGTCGACATCGAGATCCGTCGCTCGATGTGGGATTTCCTGCGCGAGCTGAACGCCCAAGGCACCACCATCATCCTGACCACGCATTACCTCGAGGAGGCCGAGAGCCTCTGCCGCAACATCGCCATCATCGACGGCGGCCGCATCGCCGAGTCCGACCGCATGGACCGGCTGCTGCGTCGGTTGCATGTCGAGTCCTTCGTGCTGAGCCTGCGCGCACCGCTCGCCGCGGCGCCGCGCGTGATGGGCTACGACATCGCGCTCGTCGATCCGCAGACGCTCGAGGTCGAGGTCAGCAAGGAGCGCGACCTCAACGAGCTCTTCGCGCACCTGTCGGCCGACGGCGTGCAGGTGGTCTCGATGCGCAACAAGGTCAACCGTCTCGAGGAGATCTTCATGCGCCTCGTCGACCGGTCGGGGGCGGCGCCATGAGCGCCGCGGCGCCGGTGACCGGCCCGGCCGCGCTGCCGTCCCGCGCGCAGGCGCGCTGGATCGGCTTCCGCACCATCGTGATGCGCGAGTTCGGCCGCATCCTGCGCATCTGGGGCCAGACCATCGTGCCCTCGGCGGTCACCGCAGCGCTCTACTTCGTGATCTTCGGCAGCCTCATCGGTCGGCGCGTCGGCGCGATGGACGGCATCGACTACATGCAGTACATCGCGCCCGGCCTCATCATGATGTCGGTCATCACCAACGCGTACGCCAACGTCTCCTCGTCGTTCTTCGGCGCGAAGTTCCAGCGCTACCTCGAGGAGGTCATGGTCTCGCCGCAGCCCGACTGGATCATCGTCGCGGGCTATGTCGGCGGCGGCGTGCTGCGCGGGCTGCTGGTCGGCGGCGCGGTCACGGTGGTCGCGCTCTTCTTCACGCATCTGCCGGTGCACCACCTCGGCGCGATCGTCGCGGCGGTGCTGCTCACCGCCGTCATCTTCTCGCTGGCGGGCTTCATCAACGGCGTGTTCGCGCGCAACTTCGACCAGGTGAACTGGATCCCGACCTTCATCCTCACGCCGCTCACCTATTTCGGCGGCGTGTTCTACTCCATCAACCTGCTGCCGGAGTGGGCGCGTACGCTGTCGTTCGCCAACCCCGTGCTGCACATGGTGAACGCCTTCCGCTACGGCTTCCTCGACCGCTCGGATGTGGCGGTGGGCTGGGCGTTCGGCATCATGGCGCTCGCCGCCGTGGTGCTGTTCGCGGTGGCGCTGTGGTTGATGCGCCGCGGGACCGGTCTCAGGGACTGACGCTGCCGGGCGTCGTCAGCCGACCGCCGAAGGCCCAGCGGTAGAGCGCCAGGCAGATCGTCCAGGCGATGAACGCCGACCACAGGTCGTGCGACAGGAAATGCGCGCCGCGCGCCTGCTGCCCGAAGGAGAACAGCGCGCCGAGCGCGAGCGCGAGCGCGAAGCCGCCCCAGGCGAGCCGCTGCCGTCCGAGCCCCAGGCCCACGAAATAGAGCGCGAACAGCGCGAACGCCGACGAGGAATGTGCGCCTGGGAAGCAGGCCGCGCGCGGCAGTCCGTCGGGCCGGTCCTCGAAGATGTGCACGAACGGCCGGTCGCCGCCGAAACCCGCGAGGTCCCAGGGGCAGTCCACGTTGGTGGCCTCCTTGAGGCCGCCGACCACCAGCGGCACCACGGCCATGCAGGCCGCGAAGTACCCGATCGCGCGCCGCCACGGCCGCAGCCTCGCCACCCACCAGGACGCGGCGAACGCGACGAGCGCCGCGACCCCGACGAGCCGCATGAGGTAGCGTCCGTCGCGGTGCAGCAGCTGGTCGTCCCAGAAAGTGTCCTTGCCCCACCACAGACCGGTCTGCGCATCGAAGAACCAGCGGTGCGCGAGGGCGGGGTCGAGGGTCGTGGTCGCGGCCAGGGTCGCGAACGCCGCGAACAGCAGGCCCGGGATGAGCAGGTGATCGCGGAGGAATCGGTCTTTCTGCAAGTCGCTCTGTCGCCCGGTCATCCGCGTATTCTGCGGTAGACTGCGGCGTCCTCTCAATGCCGCACGCCCGCGCCCCACGACCGCCACCCGTGTCCCGCCATCCCGAATTCGACCCGCCGCGCTGGCTGCGCGGCGAACACCTGCAGTCGATCCTGCCGAGCTTCCCCGGCCGTCGGCCGCTGGTCGAGCGCCGCGCGCGGCCGGTGCTCGCGGCGAGCCGCGAGCTGCTGCTCGACTGCGGCGATGGCGTGCGGCTGCAGGCCTTCCATGCCGCGGCACCGCCCGCCGCCCGCGCGGCCTGCCGCGCGCCGGGACGCCCCACGGTGGTGTTGCTGCACGGTTGGGAGGGCAGCGCGCGGTCGCTCTATGTGCTGTCGCTCGCGCAGACGCTGCACGAGCATGGCCACGATGTGGTGCGGCTCAACCTGCGCGACCATGGCGACACCCACCATCTCAACCGCGAGCTCTTCCATTCCTGCCGTCTGCCCGAGGTGGTCGGCGCGGTGCGCCGCCTGCAGGCCTTGATGCCGGCGCAGCCGCTCGCGCTCGCCGGCTTCTCGCTCGGCGGCAACTTCATGCTGCGGGTGGCCGCCGAGGCGCCCGCCGTCGGCCTCCGGATCGTGCGCGCCATCGGCATCTCGCCTGTGCTCGACCCGGCCACCAGCATGGATGCGCTCGAGAACGGTCTCGCGCTCTACCGCCGCTACTTCATCCACAAGTGGACGCGCTCGCTGCGCCGCAAACAGGTCGCGTGGCCCGGCGCCTTCGAGTTCGGCGAGCTGCTGTCCTCGGGCGATCTGCGGCGCATGACACGGGAGCTCGTGCTGAGCCACTCGGGCTTCACCGATGTGGCGGACTATTTCCGTGGCTACGCCATCACCGGAGACCGGCTCGCCGGGCTGCAGGTGCCCTCGGTCATCGTCGCGGCCGACGACGACCCCATCATCCCCTCGGTGGATCTCGCGCGGATCGCGCGGCCGCCCGCGCTGCGCGTGGTCACCACCGCGACCGGCGGGCATTGCGGATTCTTCGACCGCCTGTCCGGCCCGGGCTGGGTCGACCGGTTCGTTGCGGCCGAACTGGCGCACGAGCCCGCTTGAGCGGCTGACCGCGCCGCCGGCCGCACGCGAACTGTTCTAGAATCCCGGGCGATGTCTCCGCGCGCCGTCCCCGTCGTGATCCTGCTGCTCGCCGCGCTGGCGCTCGGTGGCTGCGCCGATCGCCGCGAGTGGCGCAACGCGCAATCCGCCGACACCATCGAGTCCTACGAGGCGTATCTGGCGAGCCGGCCCCAGGGCGACTATGTCTCCCCGGCGCAGCGCCGCCTCGCCGATCTCAAAGAAGCGCGCGACTGGGACATCGCCACGCAGCGCGACACGGCGGAGGCCTACCGCGCCTTCATCGACGCCCATCCCAAGGGGCGCTGGGTGAGCGAGGCGCGCATCCGCATCCAGAACTTCCTGCTCGACCCCATGCCGCCCGCGGTCGAGGATGTGCGCCCGCCGACCGAGGCCGACGAGGCCGCCGCCGCTGCGGCTGCGGCGGGTGCAGCACCGCCCACCGCCGTCTCGCCGGCGACCGCGACGCCGCCGCCGGCCGACGGGGTGCCCGCGCCGTCCGACGACGCGTTGTTCGATGCGCCGACGACCGCCTCGCCGCCCGAGTCGGCCGCGCCGGCGGTCACCCGTCCGGCTGCGCCCACGACGCCCGCAGCGCCGGCGAAGCCCGCCGAGCCGACCCCCGTCTCGCACCGCATCCAGCTCGGTGCGTTCAGTTCGCGCGAACAGGCCCAGGCCGAGTGGGCGCAGGCCCGCAACCAGCACCGCGAACTGCAGGGCCTCGTGCCGCTGCTCACGCCGGTGACCGCCGCCAACGGTTCCTCCATGTGGCGTCTGCAGGCCGGTGTGGTCAGCGAGGCCCGCGCCCGCGAGATCTGCGACATGCTGCAGGCGGCGCGCCAGCCCTGCGTCTACGCGCCGCCCGGCCGATGACATGTACCAAGCGTTCTTCGGGCTGAACGAGCCGCCGTTCTCCATCACGCCCGACCCGCGCTATCTCTTCCCGAGCGCCCGCCACGCCGAAGCGCTCGCGCATCTGGTCTACGGCGTCAGCGAGGCGGGCGGCTTCATCCAGCTCACGGGCGAGGTGGGTACCGGCAAGACCACGCTGGTGCGTTCGTTGCTCGCGCGCGAGCCGAACGGCGTGGAGATCGCGCTGATCCTCAACCCGCGTGTCACCGTGACCGAGTTCCTGCTCACCATCTGCGAAGAGCTGCGGATCGCGGTGCCGGACGCCTCGCGCGGCAGCGTCAAGGCGCTGGTCGACGCGCTCACGGCGCATCTGCTCGCCGCGCACGCGGCAGGGCGGCGCGTCGCGGTGCTGATCGACGAGGCGCACCTGCTCGAGCGCGATGTCCTCGAACAGGTGCGGCTGCTCACCAACCTCGAGACCCCGACCCGCAAGCTGTTGCAGGTGATCCTCATCGGACAGCCGGAGCTGCGCGAGCTGCTCACCCGTGAGGACATGCGCCAGGTCGCACAGCGCATCACCGGACGGCATCACCTCGAGCCGCTGTCGCGCGAGGAGACCGTGGCCTATGTGCGCCATCGGCTGCGCGTGGCCGGTGCGACGCGCGAGATCTTCACGCCCGCTGCGCTGCGTGAACTGCACCGTCAGGGTGGCGGCCTGCCGCGGCTCGTCAACGTCATCGCCGATCGCGCGCTGCTCGGCGCGTTCGCGCGCGACCGCCATGAGGTGTCGCCGGCGCTGGTGCGCGCCGCCGCCGCCGAGGTCTCCGGAGAAGCGCCCGTCATCGCCTGGAGCGTGTTGCCCTGGGCCGCCGCCGTGGCGACGCTGGCCCTCTGCGCGGCGGGCGGCTGGTGGGTCTGGACCCGCCTCACGCAGTAGCGCGGCAGGGGGCGGTCGACCATGGCTGTGCTGATCGAAGGGCTTTCCGTGGTGATCCGCCGCAGCGCCATCGACGGCCGCTTCCAGGGCGGCTGGGAGGCCTTCCTCGCGCAGCTGCCGCGCGCCACGCTCTGCGACGACGGCGAGATCGCACGGGTGGGCTTCACCGACTCCGCGGATTGCGAGGCCTTCGTACGCGCATTGACAGAGGTCGGGCTCGACTACGCCGACGAGGTCAACGGGATGGCGCGCGACCTCGCGGTGGTCGACCAGCTGGCCGGCATCACGCTGCCCTGCGAGTGGCTGGAGGTCGGCAGCGTCGATCTCGCCGAGGGCGCCCGCGTCGCGGCCTGCCGGTTGATCGGCAGCGCCGGCCACGAACTCGTGACACCGCGGGACTGGGCCTACGAAGGATCCTTGAGCGAACGCTACGGTCTGCCGGACGGCTGACCGTCCCAGCGGTCGAGCGGTTGAGCGGCTAGCGCGCTGCGTCGCGCGCGAGCGTCGCGGTCAGCAACCCGAACACCGCATCGCCATCGGCGGACACCGCCCACAGCACGTTCTGCGGCCGCTGCGGTGCGGCGCGGAACTCCACCGCCGTGTGCCCCAGCGTCAGCGTCGAGCGGGTCTCGACATCCACATGACACGGCCGGAACTTGAACGCCTCGGGCCGCAGCAGCCAAGCGATGGGGCAGGGGTCGTGCAACGGTGCGCCTTGCTCGCGCGGCCCGTTGGCGGGCAATGCATTGGAGAACTCCAGCAGCTCGACGGCGGCGAGCGCGGCGCGCGAACCGACGGCGCGCACCGCATCGACCCGCGCCGGCGTGGCGCGCACCTGGTGGGTCGCATCGAGCCCGAAGGCCACCACCGTGCAGCCGGACCCGAACACCGCCTGCGCGGCGTCGGGGTCGGCGTGGATGTTGTATTCGGCGGAGGCGGTGATGTTGCCGCCCTCGCTGCGTGCGCCGCCCATGATCGCGATCTCGCGCAGGCCGCGTCGGATCGCGGGCTCACGCGCGAGCGCCGTCGCGACATTGGTGAGCGGCCCCGTGGCGACCAGCGTCACCGAGCCGGGCGCTGCGGCGAGCAGCGTCTCGACGATGAGATCGACCGCATGACGCGCCTCCGGGCCGTGGCGCGGTGCGGTGATCGGCAGGTCGCCGAGCCCGGATTCACCGTGGAAATGACCGGCTTCGACGGGTGTTCGCTGCAACGGCTGCGTGCAGCCCGCGTAGACCGGGATGTCTTCGCGCGCGGCGAGCGCGCGTACGATGCAGGCGTTGCGCGCGGTGAGCGCCGCGGAGACATTCCCTGCGACGGTGGTGATGCCGACGATGTCGAGCGCATCGCGCGCGGCACCTGCGAACAGCAGCATCACCGCGTCGTCGACGCCCGGATCGCAGTCGATGATGATGCGTCGTCGGTCCATGGGCGCACTCTAAAC
>CANHFH010000028.1 GCA_947459825.1 Pseudomonadota bacterium
ATGCGCCGCTCCAACGCGCACGGGTTCGTCGCCGACGAGGTGCGCGCGGTGCGCGAGGCGGCGGGCATGTTCGACGCTTCCGTATATGCGCGCTACGAGGTCAGCGGCCCCGGCGCCGAAGCCTGGCTCGACCGACTGCTCGCCTGCAAGCTGCCCGCCGTCGGCCGCGTGCGGCTCGCGCCCATGCTCGGCCACGGCGGCAAGCTCATGGGCGATCTCACCGTGAGCCGCCTCGCCGCCGACCGCTTCTGGCTCATCGGCTCGTACTACCTGCAGGAGTGGCACGGCCGCTGGTTCCGTGATCTCTTGCCGCCGAGCGGCGTCACGCTCACCAATCTCAGCGATACATGGACCGGTTTTGCGCTCTCGGGGCCGCTCGCCCGCGACCTGGTGCAGCCCTTGGCGGACCGCGATCTCTCCAACGCCGCGTTCCCGTTCATGTCCGTCGCGGAGATGACGATCGCCGGTGCACGCACCGTCGTCGCCCGCCTGTCGCTCACCGGTGAGATCGGCTATGAGCTCTATGTGCCGGCGGCCGGCCAGCGTGCACTGCTGCAGGCGCTGATGGCCGGCGGCCGCGAGCGCGGCCTGCGGCATGTCGGCAACCGGGCGCTCGATTCCCTGCGGCTCGAGAAGAGCTACGGCATCTGGTCGACCGAGTTCACGCAGTCGGCGACGCCCGGCATGTGCGGCCTCGACCGCCATGTCGCGTTCGACAAACCCGGCTTCATCGGGCGCGACGGCGCGCTGCGCGAACGCGATGCGCCCTCGCCGCGCATGCTGGTCACGCTCGACATCGACGCGGTGGACGCCGACGCCTCGGGCTTCGAACCCGTGAAGCTCGACGGCCGACTGGTCGGCTATACCACCTCGGGCGCCTACGGGCACTGGGTCGGCAAGAGCCTCGCCCTCGCCTATGTCGACCGTGATGTGGTGCGCGATCCCGCCGCGATCGGTAGCGGCGGCGCCAGCGATGCAGCTCTCACGGTCGATGTGATCGGCGAGACGCGCGCGGCGCGGCTGCTGTCGGCGCCCGTCTTCGACCCGAAGGGCGTGCGGATCAGGAGCTGACGTCGGTCGACGGCCTGAGGGCCAGAGGACACCTCACTGCACCGCTCATCCCGGGCCCGGCAGCGCGCGCCACTCCTGCGGCGACCTGCCGGAGAGACGGCGGAAGAAGCGCGTGAAGTACGCCGGATCGGAGAACCCGAGGCCGTCGGAGATCTGCCGGACCTGCAGCGCCGTGTAGCGCAGCTCGCGCTTGGCCTCGAGCAGCAGACGCTGGTGCAGGACATCAAGCGCCGAGCACCGCAGGTGCCGGCGGCACAACCGGTTGAGTTGCGTGGTCGTGATGCCGAGCGGCTCGACCAACCCGGCGAGCGTCGGCTGGCTGCGGAAACGCCGCTCGACCTGCTCGCGGTAGCGGCGGAGGTGCCGCATCGCCCGCTGTTCGTCATCGGCGACGGTCGACGGCGCACCGACCAACCGCGGCAGGCGTGCCACGCTGCCGACCAGCATCAGCACAGCCCCCGCCAGCGACTGGGACCGCCATCGCCGCGCCGCGGTGTACTCGACCCGCAGGCTCTCGGCGATGCGCTGTAAGGCGCGCATCGTATCGGCCGCGCCGCGCAGCTCCAGGACCCGCGGATGCGCGAGCTCCTCCCAAAGCCCGGCCGTGCTACCCAGCACGCCGCGCAGCCAGGTCTGATCCAGCGTGACCACATGACCGCGGGTCTCGGCGGCGAAACGGAAGCCGTGCACGGCGAACGGCGGCACCCAGACCACGCCCGGTCCCCGCAAGGTCTGCGCATGGCCGTCGATCTCGACCTCGGCCCGACCGCGCTCGATCAACAGCCACTGCAGGAGCGCGGCGTGACGGTGCGGACGGATATTCCAATTGTGCAAGCGGCTGCGCTCTGCGATGGATTCGAGATGCAGACCATCGAGCATGGCACCCTTGCCACGCTCGCCATAAAGCTCATAGATCGGTGTCGACGAGACCATGGTCTTCGCGCTCATAGGTTCGGATTATGCAAGCGTCGGTCCACCGCGTGCATCCCCCGCAGCGCCTGCAGGGCCTACCCTTGACCGGGACATGAGAACGCTGCGTACCCAGGTGCTGATCATCGGCGCAGGCCCCTCCGGCCTGCTGCTCGGACAACTGCTGCACAAAGCAGGCATCGACACCCTCATCCTCGAGCGCCAGACGGGCGACCATGTCCTCGGCCGCATCCGTGCGGGGGTGCTGGAGCAGACCACCGCCGACCTGCTCGACGCAGCCGATGTCGGCGCGCGTATGCACGCCGAGGGTCTGGTCCACCACGGCTTCGACCTCGCGGTGGACGGTCAGCGGCACCGCATCGATGTGCATCGGCTCACGGGCGGCAAGTCCGTCATCGTCTACGGCCAGACCGAGGTCACCCGCGACCTGATGGAAGCACGCTCGGCTGCCGGTCTGCCGACGATCTACTCCGCGGCCGATGTCCGGCTGTCCGATCTCGACTCCGACCGGCCCCGGGCCCGTTGCACGGTCGATGGCGCGGCGCTCGAGGTGCACTGCGACTTCATCGCCGGCTGCGACGGCTACCACGGCGTCAGCCGCGCGAGCGTACCGGTCG
Organism: Pseudomonadota bacterium; assembly: GCA_947459825.1. Lineage (GTDB taxonomy): Bacteria > Pseudomonadota > Gammaproteobacteria > Steroidobacterales > Steroidobacteraceae > UBA964. Next base: position 2,619 of record CANHFH010000028.1, read on the forward strand.
GCGCGATCACCACCTTCGAGAAGGTCTATCCCTTCGGCTGGCTCGGCCTGCTGAGCGACACGCCGCCGGTCTCCGACGAGCTGATCTACGGCAGACATCCCCGCGGCTTCACCCTGTGCAGCATGCGCTCGAGCACGCGCAGCCGTTACTACCTGCAGGTGCCGCTGACGGAGAGGGTGGAGGATTGGAGCGACGAGCGGTTCTGGGATGAACTGCGCCACCGGCTCGACCCCGCGGCGGCGCGGGGACTGATCACCGGCCCTTCGATCGAGAAGAGCATCGCGCCGCTGCGCAGCTTCGTCGCCGAACCGATGCGCTTCGGTCGCCTGTTCCTCGCGGGCGATGCTGCGCACATCGTTCCGCCCACCGGTGCCAAGGGCCTGAACCTGGCGGCGTCGGATGTGAACTATCTGTCAGAGGCGCTGATCGGGCACTACCACGAGCGCAGCGATGCCGGCATCGAGCATTACTCGGCACGCTGCCTCGCCCGCATCTGGAAGGCCGAGCGCTTCTCCTGGTGGTTCACCAGCCTGATGCACGATTTCCCGGACGAGGACGGCATCCACGCGCGGCTGCAGCGCGCCGAGCTCGACTACCTCACCGGCTCGGAAGCGGCGATGACGGCGATGGCCGAGAACTACGTCGGTCTGCCATGGTGAGCGCGCATGTCCACCGGACAGACCGACGACCCCGCGGACTGCGCCTGATCTCCTCGATGGCGACGCGCCACCTGCTCGGCGCGCTGACGGCGGCCTGGGCCGCCCGTGGCGGGCCGTCGACGCATATCGAATCGGTGGGAGGCGTGGACGCCGCACGACGCGTCCGCGAGGGCGACGCCTTCGATGTGGTCGTGCTCGCCGCCGATGCGATGGCCGGGCTCGATGCCGCCGGTCGCCTGCGTCCCGGGAGCCTCCGCGCCTTGGCGGACTCGCCCATCGCGATCGCGGTGCAAGCCGGCGCACCGCGGCCCGATATCGGCAGCGAAGCCGTGTTGCGTGAGGCGGTGCTGCAGGCGCGCAGCATCGGCTACTCGACCGGACCGAGCGGGACGGCGCTGATGCGGCTCTTCGAGCGTTGGCGGATCCTGGATCTCGTCCAAGACCGCTTGGTGCAGGCGCGCCCCGGAGTGCCGGTGGGCAGCCTGGTGGCGAGCGGCGAAGCCGCGCTCGGCTTCCAGCAGCTGAGCGAGCTCATGACGCTGCCCGGCATCACGCTGCTCGGCGGCATGCCGCCCGGACTCGGGATCCTGAGCCGCTTCAGCGGCGCCGTGGGCATCGACAGCGCCTTCGCCGACGAGGCGCAGCGCCTGCTCGATTTCATGGCGGGCCCCGATGCGGCGGACCTGAAGAGCGCCCACGGCATGCAGCCCGTCATCGCATGAACCGACCTCCCCGCAGGACACTGCCATGATCATCGACATCCACGGCCACTACACGACCGCGCCCAAGTCGCTCGAGACCTGGCGCAACCGGCAGATCGCCGGCATCAAGGACACCGCGCTCAGGCCGCGGGCCGCCGATCTGAGGATCGGCGACGACGAGCTGCGCGAGACCATCGAGAGCAACCAGCTCCGGCAGATGCGCTCGCGCGGCTCGGACCTCACCGTGTTCAGCCCGCGCGCGAGCTTCATGGCCCACCACATCGGCGACTTCGAGGTGAGCAGCGCCTGGGCCGCCCTCTGCAACGAGCTCTGTCACCGGGTGAGCCAGCTCTTCCCCGACCACTTCGTGCCGGCGGCGATGCTGCCGCAGAGCCCCGGCGTCGCGCCCGAGACCTGCATCCCCGAACTGGTGCGCTGTGTGGAGCAGTACGGCTGCGTGGCGATCAACCTCAACCCCGACCCGTCGGGCGGCCACTGGACCAGCCCGCCGCTCACCGACCGTCACTGGTACCCGATCTACGAGAAGATGGTCGAGTACGGCATCCCGGCGATGGTGCATGTCAGCACCAGCTGCAACGCCTGCTTCCACACCACCGGCGCGCATTACATCAACGCCGACACCACCGCCTTCATGCAGCTGCTGCAGGGCGATCTCTTCAAGGATTTCCCGACGCTGAAGTTCGTCATACCGCACGGCGGCGGCGCGGCACCGTACCATTGGGGCCGCTACCGGGGTCTCGCCCAGGAGCTCAAGAAGCCGCCGCTCAAGGACCACCTGCTCGGCAACGTGTTCTTCGACACCTGCGTCTACCACCAGCCCGGCATCGACCTGCTCACCGATGTGGTCCCGGTCGCGAACATCCTCTTCGCCTCGGAGATGATCGGCGCGGTGCGCGGCATCGACCCCGAGACAGGCCACCATTACGATGACACCAAGCGCTACATCGAGGCCAGCACGCGGCTCGGCGCCGACGATCGGCACGCGATCTACGAAGGCAACGCCCGACGCGTCTATCCGCGTCTGGACGCCGCCCTGAAACGACGGGGGAGATGAACCATGTACGAACTCGGAGTCGTCCACCGCAACATCCAGCGTGCCGCCCGCGCCGTCGCCGACGCGCTGGCGGCATACGGCAGCGCCACGGTGCATGAGGCCATGGGGCGCGTGGGGCTGCTGAAGCCCTACATGCGCCCGATCTACAGCGGCGCACAGGTGAGCGGTACCGCCGTCACCGTGCTGCTGCATCCCGGCGACAACTGGATGATGCATGTCGTCGCGGAGCAGATCGGCCCCGGCGACATCGTGGTCGTGGCGCTCACCGCGGAGTGCACCGACGGCTACTTCGGGGATCTCCTGGCCACCTCTTTCAAGGCTCGCGGCGCGCGGGGCCTCGTGATCGACGCGGGCGTGCGCGATGTGAAGACGCTGACGGCCATGGGCTTCCCGGTGTGGAGCCGCGCGATCAGCAGCAAGGGGACCATCAAGGCCACGCTTGGTTCGGTGAACATCCCGGTGGTCTGCGCGGGCGCGTTGGTCAACCCCGGCGATGTCATCGTCGCCGACGACGACGGCGTGGTCTGCGTGCCGCGTGCGATCGCCGATGAGATCTTGCGGATCGCCGCGGCGCGCGAAGCCGACGAGGACGCCAAACGGCAGAAGCTGGCCGCGGGCGTCCTGGGTCTCGACATGTACGGCATGCGCGGACCGCTCGCGGCGGCGGGCCTCAGGTACATCGACTGAACGCCATGCCCGACAAGCCCACGACCGGCGGCTTCGAGAAGACCACCGGCTGGCTCGACTGGTACGACGGTCCGAGCAGACCCGCTTTCCGTCTGCCGCAGGGCGCGGTCGACGCGCATTGCCATGTGTTCGGCCCCGGCGACGAGTTCCCGTACGCGCCCGAGCGCAAGTACACGCCCTGCGATGCCTCCAAGCAGCAGCTCTTCGCGTTGCGCGACCACCTCGGGTTCGCCCGCAACATCATCGTGCAGGCGACCTGCCACGGCGCCGACAACCGGGCGATGGTCGACGCCTGCCTCGCGAGCGGCGGCAAGGCGCGCGGCGTGGCGACGGTCAAGCGCAGCATCACCGACCCCGAACTGCAGCGGCTGCATGCCGCCGGCGTGCGTGGCGTGCGCTTCAACTTCGTCAAGCGCCTGGTGGACTTCACGCCCAGGGACGAGCTGCTCGAGATCGCGGGCCGCGTCGCCGCGCTCGGTTGGCATGTGGTGGTCTACTTCGAGGCCGTCGACCTGCCGGAGCTGTGGGGCTTCTTCGGCGCGCTGCCGACCACGGTGGTGATCGATCACATGGGCAGACCGGATGTGACCCGACCGGTCGACGGTGCGGAGTTCGCGCTGTTCCTGAAGTTCATGCGGGAGCACCCCGCCGTCTGGTGCAAGGTCACCTGCCCCGAGCGTTTGTCGGACGTGGGGCCTCCCGCGCTGCGCGGCGAACGCCACGCCTACCGCGATGTGGTGCCGTTCGCGCGCAGGATCGTCGACGAGTTCCCCGACCGCGTGCTGTGGGGCACCGACTGGCCGCATCCCAATCTTCGGGACCACATGCCCGACGACGGGCTGTTGGTAGACTTCATCCCGCACATCGCACCCGGCGCCGAAGCGCAGCGCAAGCTGCTCGTGACCAACCCGATGCGGCTGTACTGGCCCGAAGAATGCGAGGCTTGAAGATGGCTCTCGAAAAACCGTATCAGGACGTCCCCGGCACCACGATCTTCGACGCCGAACAGTCGCGCAAGGGCTATTGGCTCAACCAGTTCTGCATGTCCCTGATGAAGGCCGAGAACCGCGCCCGCTTCAAGGCGGACGAGGCGGCCTATCTCGATGGCTGGCCGATGACCGATGCGCAGCGGGCCGCGGTGCGGGCCCGCGACCTCAACGAATGCATCCGTCTCGGCGGCAACATCTATTTCCTCGCCAAGCTCGGCGCCACCGACGGCCGCAGTTTCCAGCAGATGGCGGGCAGCATGACCGGCATGACCGAAACGGAGTACCGCGAGATGATGCTGCGCGGCGGTCGCTCGATCGAAGGCAACCGTTTCGTCGGCGAGGACGGCGACGCGCAGGCCCACCGCCAGCCGCAGGGTGCGGCCGGCAAGACCGCGGACACGGAGACCTGACCATGGCCCGCGTCACCGCATCCGTCTACACCTCGCATGTGCCGGCCATCGGCGCGGCCCTCGATCAGGGCAAGAGCGACGAGCCCTACTGGCGACCGCTGTTCCGCGGCTACGACTTCTCGAAGTCCTGGCTCGCCGAGCAGCGGCCCGATGTCGTGTTCCTCGTATACAACGACCACGCCACCGCGTTCAGCCTCGATCTCATCCCGACCTTCGCGCTCGGCATGGGCGAGCGCTTCGATCCGGCCGACGAGGGCTGGGGTCCGCGCCCGGTGCCGCCGGTCTTCGGCCATCCGGGACTCGCGGCGCACATCGCGCAGAGCGTCATCCAGCAGGACTTCGACCTGACGCTCGTCAACAGGATGGATGTCGACCACGGGCTGACCGTGCCGCTGTCCTTGATGTGCGCCGGACCGCAGGGCGCTGATCCGGCCTGGCCCTTCAAGGTCATCCCGTTCGCGGTGAACGTCGTGCAATACCCCGTGCCGTCAGGCCGGCGCTGCTTCCAGCTCGGCCAAGCCATCCGCCGCGCGGTGGAGACCTTCGACGAGGACCTCGATGTGCAGATCTGGGGCACCGGCGGCATGAGCCACCAGTTGCAGGGGCCGCGGGCCGGGCTCATCAACCGCGAGTGGGACAACGCCTGGATGGACCAGCTCATCGCCGACCCCGCCGCCTGCAGCCGTGTGCCGCACATCGACTATGTACGCGAAGCGGGCAGCGAAGGCATCGAACTCGTCATGTGGCTCATCGCCCGCGGCGCGATGGCCGATGTCGCCGGAGGCGCCGCACCGAAGGTCGCGCACCGCTTCCATCACGTGCCTTGCAGCAACACGGCGGTCGGCCATCTCATCCTGGAGGACACCTGACCATGTCGAGCAGGATCAAGGTGGCGTTGGCCGGCGCCGGCGCGTTCGGCCTGAAGCACATGGACGCGATGCGGACCATCGCCGACGTCGAAGTCGTCTCGCTCATCAGCCGTGACCTGGAGAAGACCCGCGAGGCCGCCGCCAAGTACGGCGTCGCGCATGTGACCACCGAGCTCGCCGAGGCGCTCGCCCTGCCCGGACTGGACGCCGTCATCCTCTGCACGCCGACCCAGATGCACGCCCGCCAAGCGCTGGCCTGCCTGGAGGCGGGCAAGCATGTCCAGGTCGAGATCCCGCTCTGCGACATCCTCAGCGAAGGCGAAGCCGTGGTCGAACAGGCCGCGCGCAGCGGCAAGGTCGCGATGTGCGGTCACACCCGACGCTTCAACCCCAGCCATCAGTGGGTGCGTCGCCGCATCAGGGACGGCGGCTTCAGGATCCAGCAGATGGATGTGCAGACCTACTTCTTCCGGCGCACCAACACCAATGCTCTCGGCCAGCCCCGCAGCTGGACCGACCATCTGCTGTGGCACCACGCCGCCCATACGGTCGACCTGTTCGCGCACCAGACCGGCAGCCCCGTGGTGCAGGCGCATGCGATGCAGGGACCCATCCATCCGACGCTCGGCATCGCGATGGACATGAGCATCCAGCTGAAGACCGCCGACGGCGCGATCTGCACATTGTCTTTGAGCTTCAACAACGACGGTCCGCTCGGCACCTTCTTCCGCTACATCGGCGACACCGGCACCTACATCGCGCGCTACGACGACCTGTTCGACGGCAAGGACCAGCGGATCGATGTCAGCGGCGTAGCCGTGTCGATGAACGGCATCGAACTGCAGGACCGCGAGTTCTTCTCCGCCATCCGGGAGGGCCGCGAGCCCGAAGCGAGCGTCGCCCAGGTGCTGCCGTGCTATCAGGTGCTGCACGGCCTCGAGCGACAGCTCGCGCTGTCTTGATCGTCCGCGGCCCCGACGCTCAGTCCTGTTTCGGACCGCTACCAGAGGGGGGCGGCAAGGCCTCGCCGTCGGCGGCGACCAGCTGCGTCAACAACTTCATGAGGGTCCGCTGCTGCTCCGCGCTCAGCGGCGCCAGGATCTTTTTCTGCGAGCGGGCGACCGCGGTCTCCAACCGTCGCAGCAACAGGCGCCCCTGCGGATCGAGCTTCAAGAGCTTGATGCGCTTGTCGTCCGCGCTGGGGAAGCGTTGGATCAAACCCTTCCTCTCGAGCCGCTCCAATACATTGCCTATCGTGGAGCGGTCGAAGGCGATCAGGGCGGAAAGCCGCGTCGCATCGACGCCGGGGTTCGCCTTGAGCGCCTTCAGGCACGCGTACTGCACCGGCGTGATGCCGGACTCGCCGCACTCCGCCATGAACAGCGCCACCGCTATCTGATGGACCCGACGGATGAGGTGGCCCGGATGCGTGTAGAGATCGTCCAGATCGAACATGGTGCGAAGGGCCCTGCCAGGTGGAAGCTCGAAACCTCGGCCCGATCGGAGCGGCGGCCGAGCATCGGGAAAGTATGCGGATAGCCCCATCGGCGTTCAAGCCGACTCCCTGCTGCTATCGGCTGCGCTGGGCAAGCCAGAGCACGGCGACGCCGGCGACGATCGCCAAAGGCGCAAGATCCTCGATCACCTGCCCCCCCGTCTCACCCTGAGAGAGCCAGATCCCCGCCAGCAAGGGACCGATGACGGAGCCGAGTCGGCCGGCAGCCACGGCGGCACCCGACCCGACGCCACGCATGCTCATCGGGTAGAAGCGCGTGGTCACGCCGTACAGCGCGTAGTTCGCGCCGAGGACGCAGAACCCGGCGAGACCGGCTGCCACGAACAGTCCGGCCCGCGCCTCGGCAGCGCCCAGTGCGAGCAGTGCGAGGACGAGACCTGCGTAGGCCAGCGTCAGCGGCCAACGCATGCCGAAGCGATCCACCGCTGCCGAAAGGGCGATGGCACCCGCCGCAGCGGAGAAGTTGAAGACGACGGCGGACAACGGCGCGAGAGCCGGATCCAGACCCTTGGCGATCACCACCGACGGCAGCCAGCTGAGCATCAAGTAGAGGATCAACAGCGTCGGGAAGAACGCCATCCAGAGCAGCAATGTGGGGGCCGCACGCCCCTCGGCGAACAGCACCTGCCAGACCGTGGTCGAGCGCTCCGCCCCCGTAGCCTCCGCCGTACGCGGACGAAGCGTCTCGCGGAGGAACGCCATGAGCGCCGGCGCCAACAGGATCGGCAGCAGGCCACCGGCGATGAAAACGGCCTGCCAAGGGATGCTTTGAGGCAGGGCGCCGACGAAGAGCCCACAAAAGCCCCCGCCGATCGGCATGCCGCAGAACATCGCAGCGGTGGTGGACGCACGCTTGCCCTCGGGCGCCACCTCCGCGGCCAACGCCATCATCGTCGGCAAGGCGGCGCCGAACCCGGCCCCCGCAAGCAGCCTGGCGGCGAACAGCCCGGCGAAGCCGCTCGCCAGCACGGTGGCGAGCGTGAACAGCCCGAAAGTCAGCACTGCGCCCACCAATACCGGTTTACGGCCGAACCGATCCGAGAGAGCGCCACCGAGCGCTGCGCCGATCACGAGGCCGATGTTGCCGCCCGCGAAGACCAGGCCGAGCTCGGCGGCGGTCAGGGCGAGATCGCGGGCGAGCCGTGGCGCGACGATGCCGAGCGCCTGGATGTCGAAACCCTCGAGCACCGCGACGCCGAAGCACAACGGGATCGCTAGGCTGTTCCTGTCACCGGGCCGGCTCGCTTCCAAGTGTGCTCACTCGCAGCGCGACCCGTGCCGATCGCCACCGCCTCGTTACCGACGGATACAACGAATACTGATTGAGCGTATGCGGTCGTTTGACGGGTGTCAATTTCGCTTCGATAATCCCCGGAAGCTGTAACGAGGCTCCGCATGCGTCGCACGAAGATGATCGGTGTATCCGGAAAGCTCGCGATGCCATCGCTGCTTGCGCTGGGGCTGCTTGCGCTGGTCTGCGCCACCGCAGACGCGTCCAGCCCCGCGACCCTCGAATACTCCTGGCTCACGGTCGACCGCATATCCGGCTCGCAGACCGTCTCCCGTGACGCCGACGGCCTGACGACGGTCCGTTTCGAATACGCCGATCGCGGTCGCGGTCCGTCGTTCGTGTCGACCTTCCGTCTCGACACGCAAGGCATCCCCACCGAGTTCGCCGCCAGCGGCGTCAACAACACGCGCGCCACCATAGACGAGCTTTTCCGCGTCACCGGCGGCGTCGCCACCTGGAAGTCTTCGCTCGAGCAGGGTCGTCGGCGGACCCGCGGCCACGCGTTCTTCGTCCCCTTCAACGACACCCCCGAAGCGCGTGCGGTGCTGGCGCGGGCCCTGCTGCGGACACCCGATCGCCGGCTCGACCTGCTTCCCGGCGGCAGCGCGACCATCGCGCAGGCCGGCAGCGCCGAGTTCCGCCGCGACGCGGAGACGCTCCGCGCGACCCTCTACGGCATCAGCGGTCTCGGCCTCGGGCCGACATTCGTCTGGTTGGACGAGGCAGGCGAGCTCTTCGGCTACACGGATCGGAGCTGGGGTGTCATCCGCCGCGGCTGGGAAGCGAGCATGCCGGCGTTGCGCGCGGCGGAGCGCGGCGCGCTGCAATCACATTATGAAGGCATCGCCCGTAGCGCATCCCGCGAGCTGACAGGCCTGACGGTGGTCCGGGGCGCACGCATCTTCGACAGCCTCTCGGGTCGGCTGACGGAGCCGTCGACCGTGTTCGTCTGGGATGGAAAGATCTCCGCGGTGTATCCCGGGCGGGTCGCGGTCCCCGAAGGCGCGTCGCTGGTCGACGGCGAGGGCAAGACGCTCATGCCGTCGTTGTGGGACATGCACAACCATGTACAGCTGGTGCATCTGCCGGAGTACCTCGCCTTCGGCATCACCAATGTGCGCGACATGGGCAGCAGCTTCGAAGACCTGCAGTATCTGGTGCGCCAGATCCGCGAGCAGCGTCTTGCCGGACCCGACATCCATCCCATGGGCTTCGTCGACCGCAGGAACGAGTTCGCGGCCCCGGTGGGCATGCTGGCCGACGGACTCGAGAACGCACTCGGTTTCGTGGACTTCTATGCGCAGCATGGCTACAGCGGACTGAAGCTCTACAGCTCGATCAAACCCGAGTGGGTCGCGCCCTTGGCGGAGGCTGCGCATGCGCGCGGCCTGCCGGTGGCCGGCCACATACCCTCGTTCATGTCGCCGGAGGCCGCGATCCGCGCAGGCTATGACGAGATCACGCATTTCAACCAGTTGCTGCTGGCGTTCGTGGGCGGCGAGCGCATCGACACCCGTGGGCCCGCGCGCTTCCTCGTCCCCGGGGAGATGGCAGGTCTGGTCGATCCGGAGTCCAAGCAGGTGCAGGATTTCATCGCGCTCATGAAGGCGCGTGATGTCGCTCTCGAACCGACGCTGGCGGTCATCATGGAGATGTTCCGCAACCGACCCGGCGAACTGACCCCCATACTGGCGGATGTGGCCGACCGCCTGCCCGAAGCGGTGCGACGCCGTCAGCTCATGACCACCGGCTACAACCAGGGCCGTGAAGCGGCCTTTGCGCGCTCCTCGGACATGCTGCTCAAGCTGATCAAGATCCTGCACCGCTCCGGCGTGCGGATCCTGCCCGGGACCGACAACCAGTTGCCGGGTTTCACCCTGATCCGTGAACTCATCTACTACACCGAAGCGGGCATCCCGGCGAACGAGGTGCTGCAGTTGGCGACGATCGGTTCCGCCCGCCAGCTCCGGCTGGCGGACCGATTGGGCTCGATAGAGCCCGGCAAGGACGCGCAGATGTACCTCATCGACGGCGATCCGCTCGCCGACATCACTGCGTTGTACCGGGTCGATCAGGTCTTCAAGGGTCGTCGGCTGTACAGCGCGCCGGATCTCCTGCGCGCGCAGGGCTTCATGCCGACGAACATCGCCCGTCCGCCCGTGCGCAAGTGAAGGAGGATCAGGTCATGCAACCCATCGTGGTCGACGCGAAGCTCGCGGCGCAGGTCGTCGAGCGGATCGATGTCTTGGGCGCCATGCGCGCGCTGTTCGCCGGGCTGCACGCCGGCAAGGTGACCCAGCCGCCACAGACCCTCGCCGTGCTGCCGGACGGCGACGGTGGCGACTTCATCGCCTACCTCGCGGCGCTCGCCGATCCGCCGGTGTTCGGTGCCAAGCTCTCCCCCTACCTGCCGCGACCCGGCGGCGGCATCGTGACGGCCTGGACCTTGCTGATGAGCAGCGAGACCGGCGCCCCGTTGTTGCTCTGCGACTCGCTCGCCCTGACGCGGGAACGCACCGCCGCCACCACCGCGCTCGCCGTCGATCTGCTCGCGCCGCGCACGGCGACGCGCCTGGCGTTGATCGGCTGCGGAGCGGTCGGGCGCGCCCACCTGAGGCACGTGCTGCCCCTTCGGGACTGGCAGCAGATCATGGTCTGGTCACCGCATGCATCCGATCGGGCGGCCGACATCCGCGCGGCGGCGGCCTCGGCGACCATCGCCGGGTCCTTGCGTGAAGCGGTCGAAGATGCCGAGGTGGTGATGCTCTGCACTTCCGCTGCCGCGGCGGTGGTCGACCCTGCAGAACTGCCCCACTGCCGGTTGTTGACCTCCATCAGCACCAACGCGCCGCGTGCGCATGAGATCCCGCCCGCAAGGCTCGCTGAACTCGATGTCTACTGCGACGCACGCGGCAATGCGCCGCTGGCCGCCGGCGAGATGCTGATCGCCCGCGAGGCAGGTTGGGATCCGGCGTCGATCCGCGGCGACCTCGCTGAACTCGTGGCGGCGAAGGCGCCGCTACCGGAGAGGACCGCCTTCTTCCGCTCCATCGGCCTCGGCTGCGAGGACATCGCGCTCGCCGCCGCGATCCACCGTCATCTGTCGGAACCCTCCGCCGCGACCGGACCGGGATAGGCGACGAGCGGCGGCGCTCCGAACTGGCTGGCATAGGCGTGGATCGCCGGCGTACCGCCGAGGTGCATCAACAGCACACGGCTGCCCGGGGGGAAGAACCCCTCGGCGGCCAGCGTCTGCAACCCGCGCAACGCCTTCCCTTCGTAGACCGGATCCGCACCCAGCCCCTCCGTCGCGGCGAGCAAGCGTATCGCCTCGAAAGTCTTCGGGTCGGTCTTGCCGTAGGGGCTTTGATCGACGGCCGACACCCTCACCTGCCGTTCTTCGACGACCGCGTCGATCCCGCATTCCTGCAGGGCGGCGTTCGCGAGCGCGTGCACGCGGGCCCGCTTGATGACCGTCTCGTCATCGTCTGCGATGCCGATGATCTCCATCGGTCTGCCCAGCGCCGCATAACCTGCCAGCAACCCGGACTGCGTGCTGCTGCTGCCCGTGCAGTGCACGATGTAGTCGAAGTCGACGCCCATCGACAGGCTCTGGCGCTCGATCTCCGCCGCGCAGGCCATGTAGCCGAGGCTGCCGAGCCGGTGCTCCGAGGCGCCGCCCGGTATGGCGTAGGGGCGATGTCCGAGACCGGCGAGATGGTCGCAGAACTCGCTCAACGGCCCCTGATCCTCGATGGGCCGGGGTGTGTCATCGACGAACAACTGCGCGCCCATGAGGCTGCTCAGCAGCAGGTTGCCGACGTCCCGGTAGCCGGGACCGGCGTCCTCGGTCCAACCGAAGTGCAGCAGGGCGCACTTGAGACCCGTGCGGGCCGCAGCCGCCGCGGTCTGGCGCGTATGGTTCGACTGGAGGGCACCGATGGTCACCAGCATGTCGGCGCCGGTCCGCAGGGCGTCCCCTACGATGAACTCGAGCTTGCGGGTCTTGTTGCCCCCGCCCTCGAGGCCGGTGAGGTCGTCGCGCTTGATCCAGAGCTCCGGCAGTCCGATCCGCGCACCGAAGTTGGCGAGCCGGTGGATCGGGGTGGGCAGTTGCGCGAGGCCCGCCCGCGGGCGGGCGGCGAGGATGCCCTCGAGGTGTCCCAAAGACGCCGATGTGTCGCTTGCCATGCGACGGATGGTGGCAACGAAACACCATGATGGCAAGCCTCCGATGAAGTTGACAGTACTCTGTCGACCGTTCACCATCAATCAGCATTCCGTCGGAATTCCGGCCCAAAACCCACACGCGGGGAGACTGCCAATGAAGCAAGAGATCCTTTGCTCGCTGCTCGGTGCAGCGATGGTCCTGCCGACCGGGGCGATGGCCCAGGACGCCGCAAAGCAATCGCGGAACACCGCTGCCGACCTCGAAGAGGTCGTCATCACCGGATCGCTGATCAAGCGCGAAGAGAGTTCGCTGCTGGTCACCACCCTGAGCAGCGAAGAGATCACGGAGCGGGCCGCGACCAACGCCCAAGACATCCTCACCGCCATCGCCCAGAACCAGGTGCTGTCCACCTCCAGCGACGGCGTCCGTGAGGGCGCGCTCATCAACCTCGCCAACCTGCGCACGCTCGGACCGGAGAACACGCTGGTGCTCGTCAACGGCCGGCGCATGGTCAACAACCCGATCTTCGACAACGGCGTCGATCTGAACACCATCCCGACGGCGTTGCTGGATTCGGTCGACGTCCTCGCCGACGGCGCCTCCTCGATCTACGGTTCCGATGCCGTCGCGGGCGTCATCAACTTCCGCATGCGGCGTGACTTCCAGGGCATCCAGTACAGCGGCCATGCCCTGTCGCCCTCGGCCGCCGGTGGTGACATCCGCAATGCATCGCTCGCCGGAGGCATCGGTTCGCTGCGCGAGAACGGCTGGAACCTGGTCGCCGGGGTCACCTGGCGCGAGCAGGACCGCATACGCTCCGCCGATCGCCCCTATTCCAACACCAGCGACCGGCGCGATCGCGGCGTCAATCTGCTGCTCTCGCAACCGTTCCCCGCCAACGTGAGCCAGCCCGCCACTCCCGGGTTCGGCACCAAGAACCCGTACCCTTGCGACCGCCCCGCCTTGGTCCCGCTGACGACCGGCGGCTGCGCGATGGATCCTGACGCCATCGGCCAGATCGACATCCAGAACCCCGAGAAGCAGGTCTCGCTCTACACCCGCTACACGCAGCAGCTCGGTGAACATCGGCTGTCCGCCGAGTACATCCGCGCGACCTCCGAGATCTCGAATGCGCTGTCGGGTGCACGGATCATCAACCTCTCGATGCCGAACACCAACCCGTACTATCCCGGGCGCGGCGTGACGCCGGCGATCGCGGGGCTCAACACCGCATTGCCGATCTTCGTCACGGCGCGGTTCACTCCCGGTGGCCGCCGTACGACGGAGAACGAGACCGTCACCGATCGGTTGCTCCTCGAGCTCGAGGGACGCGTCGGGCAGTTCGACTACAACGTCTGGGCGCTGCAGTCGCAGGCGACGACCGATCTGAACGCCCTCGACGGCGCGCTGCTGCGGCAGGGCGTCGTCGACGGCCTCGCCGGCACCAACGGCGCCCCGTTCATCAACCCCTTCGGCGACCAGTCGGCTGCCGGCGCGACCTATCTCGAGAGCATCAAGGCGCGCACCACGCTGACCACCGGCAAGTCCAAGATCGAGATGGCGGGCGCGACGCTCAGCGGCACGGTGTTCGAGATGCCGGCCGGCTCGGTCTCGGGAGCGCTCGCCGTCGAGACCGCCCGTGAAGAGATGCTGTACACGGTCGCCGCGATCAATTCGCTGCTGGTCGGCAACGACCTCGGCAACGGCGTGGCCGCCACCGGCAAGCGCACGCGCAGCTCGGTCACCGCCGAACTGCTCGTTCCGCTGATCGACCGTCTCGACGCCAACATCTCCGGCCGCTGGGACGACTACAGCGATTTCGGCAACACCATCAACCCGAAGATCATGCTCACCTTCAAGGCGACCGATGGCATCGGTCTGCACGCCTCCTACAGCAAGGGCTTCCGTGCACCCCCGCTGCCCCGTCTCTATGCGCCGCGGTCCCTCGGCACGGTCCCGGGTGCATTCCAGAACGATCCGGTGCTCTGCCCGGGCGGCGTAGTCAACACCGCGGCCGGCGGCATCGCGGCGCGGGACTGCCAGACCGCCTTCAATGCGCTGCGCGGCGGCAACCCGGACCTCGATCCCCAGCGTTCGACCACATATTCGTTCGGTCTCGACGCCCGGTTCGATGAACCGGTCGCCGGCGGGTCGGTCACTCTGGGTCTCGACTACTGGAACTACCGCCTGACCGATACGATCGGCACCGTGGCACCGAACGCCATCTTCGGCGACCCCACCACCTTCAGCTCGTACTTCGTGCGCTGCAGCGCGGCCGATCCAGCCTTCAAGCCCGGGACCACCACCTGCAACTTCCCTGGTGGCACCGGTGATCCCCTCGCGTATGTGCTCACCAACAACGCCAATGTCGGCAGCACGGAGACCGCGGGCGTGGACCTCGCGATCGGTTGGTCGACCGAGACCTCGATCGGCGATGTGTCCGTCGACTATCGCGGCACCTATGTGAACAAGTACGACTTCCAGAGGCTGCCCGGCGCGCCGTTCGTCAGCAGGGCCGGCGTCGTGCTCGATGGCTACCCCGCGATCAAGTACAACCACTACCTGACGCTGGGCTGGCAGAAGGGGCCGTGGGCGGCCTCGCTGCAGAACCGCTACACCGGCAGCTACGATGACTGCAACGCCAATTGCGGCGTCCCGGCAGCGCTCTTCAAAAGCGGCGTAGGATCCTACTCGCTCTGGAACCTCACCGCGGCGTACAGCTTCAGCGACAAGTGGACGGCGATGTTCCACCTGAACGACATGTTCGACAAGTCTCCGCCGTTCACCAACAACAACGTCAGCAACTGCGCCGGCTGTGACCTGCGCTTCATCGATCCGACCGGACGGGCCGTGGGCATATCGATCCGCGGCAAGTTCGACCTCTGACGCTGACCTCACGGGTCACCCTGCATCACGCCGGTGCCGCCGACATCCTCGTCGACGGCACCGGCGGACCGTGACCCCGCCCCATGGGATCCACCCCCGCAGCCAGTGACCGTGTGATCGTCGTCGGCGGCGGTATCGGCGGTCTCGCCACCGCGATCGGCCTGCGATCCGCCGGACTGCGCGTGGTCGTCCTCGAGCGGGCGAAGGCGTTCGGCGAGATCGGCGCCGGCATCCAGTTGGGGCCGAACGGATTCAATGCGCTCAAGACGCTCGGCGTGATGGATCGCACGCTCCGGAACGCGGTCTACATCGACCGGCTCGTGATGATGGACGGGGTGTCCGGAGAGCAGGTCGCCGAGATCCCGGTGGGCGCCCCGTTCCGTGAGCGTTTCGGCAACCCATACGCCGTGATCCACCGCGCCGACCTCCACTCGGCCTTGCTCGACCGCTGTCGCACCGATCCCGATGTCGAACTCGACGCCGACGCCGAGGTGGACGGCTTCGCCCAGGACGGATCACAGGTCGAGGTGCGCACGCGGGACGGACGGCGGTTCACGGGCGCCGGCCTGATCGGCGCGGATGGGGTGCGCTCCCGTATCCGCGAAGCGATCGTCGGGGACGGCCCCCTGAAGATCTCAGGTCATGTCTGCTATCGAGCCGTGCTGCCCACCGCAGACATGCCGGATGCACTGCGGTTGAACGCAGCCGTGCTGTGGGCCGGCCCGCGGACCCATTTCATCCATTACCCGCTCCGCGACCGGAAGCTGTTCAACATCGTCGCCACCTTCCATAGCAGCAGAGATGCCGCTGAACTGCTCGACCAACCGGGCGATCGCGATGAACTGATGGCCCACTTCCACCACCTGCCGTCGCTGCCGCGTTCCGTCCTCGAGAGATCGGAGGGCTGGCGTCGTTGGGTGCTCGGCGACCGCGACCCGGTCGCCGACTGGACCAAGGACCGCGTGACGCTGCTCGGCGACGCCGCGCATCCGACCTATCAGTATTTCGCCCAGGGAGCCTGCATGGCGCTGGAGGACGCGGTCTGCCTGATGCAGGAGGTCGGAGCGGTGTCAGGCGATCTGCCCCGCGCATTCCAACGCTATCAGGACAGACGGATCACGCGGACCGCCCGCATCGTGCTGTCATCCCGTGCGCTCGGCAAGTACTGGTACCACGCGGAGGGCATCGAGCGCCTCGTCCGGAACGACATGCTGCGCTCGCGGACGGCGGAGGACTTCTACAGCGGCCTCGACTGGATCTACGGGTACGGCCGCACCCCCTAGAGGCGTGTCAGGCGGAAGCCGCGATCCTCCTCAGGGCCGAGACGAACATGTCCAGCTCCTCGAAGGTGTTGTAGACCTGCGGCGACACCCGGATCCCGCGGAAACCTTCGGGCGTGCGTTTCCTCGTCTGTATCTTGAACTCGTCGCGGAGCCGGCTCTCGATCCGCTCGACCGGCATGCCATCGATCGAGAAAGCCGTCAGCCCGCCGAGGCCCGGATGATCCATCAACGAGTGGATCCTGAAGCCCCGGATGCCCCTGGCCTTGTCCACCCAGTACCTGCTCAGTTCCTGCAGCCTTCGATGCTTCCTCTCGAACCCGATGTGCTCGTGGAGATCGATGGCGTCGTTGATCGCGTAATGGTCGGCTGAGTTGTAGGTGCCGAGGTTGGACAGGCTGAACTTGTCCGCGCCCTTCAGCTCCTCGAACGTGCCGTACAGCGGCCATGTCTCCTCGATGCGGCTCGCCTTGACCACGAACATGCCGGTGCCGATGGGCCCGGACAGCCACTTGTGGAAACTCGTCGCCAGGTAGTCGCAGCCGATCCGGCGGAAATCGACGGGGATGTGGGCGAAGCTCTGCGCGGCATCGACGACGGTACGGATGCCGCGCGCTGCGGCCGCCTGGCAGATCTCCGTCACCGGGATGACGCGGCCCGACCAGTGGATCATGTGCGTCATGTGCATGGCCCTGGTGCGCGGCGTGATCTCCTTGGCGTATGCCCGGATGATCGTGTCGTCGTCGTCCTCGAGCCCGAACTGCGCGACCCGGAGGATGATGCCTTCCCGCGCGGCGCGCTGCTTCCAGGCGCTGATCATGCTCGGATAGTCCCATCGGCTCAGGATGACCTCGTCGCCCCGGGACAGCGGCATGCCGAAGATCGCCGTGCACATCCCGACGGTGGTGCAGCGGTTCAGCGCGATCTCGTCCGGTTCGCACCCGACCATCTTCGCGAGCCTCGCCTTGGTCGCCGGTACCGCGTTGTCGAGGACCTCGAACATGTTGTAGCAAGGGCATTCGTTCGCGAACTTGTACTGCTTCAACATCGTGCTCTGCACGGCGAGCGGCGGCAGGCTGATGCACCCGTTGTCGAGGTTGACGAACGGGGCCTGCTCCGGGAAGGCGGCTCGGACCGCCCTCCAGTCGAACCCCGTGCCGTCCGTGGAACCGACGGCAGTGGAGCCGGCGGCGCTGGCGCCGAGGGCTGCGCTGCCGGCCATGAACGTCATGCCCTGCAGGATCCGTCGACGCCCGAGATCGGTGCCCATCATGTCGTGCTCCAGTGCAGCTTATGCATCGGACAGTACCCTGTATTTCAGAATGCTGTCCACTTTGACGACCCGGCGCGCAAGAGGCCCGGCGCGCAAGAGGATAGAGCGGGTCGAGGGAAGCCGTTAGCATACGGAGCACTTTCACTAGGAGTTCCAACGTCATGGTCCCCAAGAGCGTCGTCTGGATGATCGGTCTGTCCATGGTCGGAGCGGCTGGAGCTGCCGAGCGCGCCCCGACACAGTTCCTCGACTCCGGAAAGGTCATGCCGAAGGGACTGCCGTTGTCAGAGGCGGTGCGCCACGGCGACACGCTTTATCTTTCAGGGCAGGTCGGTCTCGTGCCCGGCACCATGAAGATCGTCGAGGGCGGCATCCGCGCCGAGTCCGAGCAGGTGATGAAGAACATCCGTACGACGCTCGCCGCGCACGGCTACTCGATGTCGGACCTGATCAAGTGCACCGTGATGCTCGCCGATATGAGCGAGTGGAGCACGTTCAACGACATCTACAAGGGATCCTTCGATGGCCGCTATCCGGCGCGCAGCGCGCTCGGTGCGAACGGCCTCGCGCTCGGAGCCCGCGTCGAGGTCGAATGCATCGCCGCCGCTCGCTGAAGCATCAGGGTTGACGGTCGACCGCTGCCCTCTTGCCTGGCGGCGCCCGTCTTCGACCCGCGCGGCGCGCGGATCCGGCTTTGATCGGCAGCGCGAGGTCGATGCCCGCGACCTCGAAGCCGCGGCGGTAATCGCGAACATGCTTGCCGCACCACTCGCGCGCCGCGGCGGCGTCACCGCGCTCGACGGCCTCGAGGATGCGCCGCTGCGCGGCCGCGATGCGCGAGCGCGCCTGCGGCACCACCGCCACCAACTTGTGCAGCGACGACGCCATGAGTTGCAGCAGAGGTTCATGGCTCATCGACAGCACGCGGTTGCCGGCGGCTGCGGCGAGCGCGCGGAAGAAGTCGGCGGCCTGCGCGGCGGCCAGAGCGTCGTCCTGCGGCGCGGCGGCCGCCACGACGGCCGTGAGCGCCGCGAGGCTGTTCGGATCGCGACGGCGCGCCGCGAACTCCGCGACCATCGGCTCGATGACCGTCAACGCCTCCCAGACCTCGGCGACCGTCGCCTCGTGCAGCGTCAGCGCGCGCGTGACGCCGCTCGCCACGGTATCGCGGTCCGGCCGGCTGACCATCATCAGCTTCGAACCGCGCTCGCGCCGCAGCAGCCCAGCCGATTCGAGTTCGCGCAGCGCCTCACGCACCGTCGAACGGTGCACGCCCATGCGCAGGCCGAGTTCCGTCTCCGACGGCAGGCGCTCGCCGACCCGCAGCGTACCGGAGGTGATGCTCTCGGTCAGCGCAGCCGCCACCTTGCGGTAGGCGGGTTCGAGCTTGAGC
>CANHFH010000029.1 GCA_947459825.1 Pseudomonadota bacterium
AAGAGCATGTCCGCCGATGGACGCCACTCCAGCGTGAGCGCCGGGTCGGTGCTCGAGTCCTTGCGTGACAGCGTCAACGGCAGGATGGGGAGCGCGGGTCCGAGGAACAGGTTGGTGGTCGGGTTGACGCGGTACAGATCGGCGTTGAGGACGCCGCTCTTCTCCACCTGCGAATAACGGACGCCCAAGCGGGCGGTGAGCGCATCGGTGAAGGCGTAGGCCACCTCGGCGAACGCCGACCAGGTCTCCGCCGACTGCGTCGAACGGCTGTCGGTCGCCATCGCCATCGGCGCGAGCAACACCTGTCGACTGCTCGTGTCCTGCTTCTGCTCGTCGTGGTAGACGCCGGCGAGCCACGAGAGCGCACCGTCGCCCTTCGACACCGCGCGCAGCTCCTGGCTGTCGAGCTTGACCTCGTTCGTGCCGACGAGCGCGTTGCGCTGCAGCACGTTGTGGTCGGGCTTGATGGCGTTGAAGTTGTCCTGCTTGTAATGCGCGGCGAGGAAGGAGACCGCCGCCGGGCCGGTGTCCCAATCGAGCCGCAGCAGCGCGTTGTCGAGCGACAGGTCCTGGAATTCCGGACCACCGCCGCGGGTCGAGAGGAACGGGTTGGCGGCCGGCTGGAAGGCGTTGGGGTCGTAGCGCACGGCGCGGTTGAGGTCGAAAACGCAGTCCTCGACCGTCGGGTCGCGGGGCGCCGTCGGCAGACACTTAAGCAGCTGCGTGAAACGGCCCGACTGTTCGTAGCTGAGCTTCTCGTACTTGATGAACGCCTGCAGATCGTCGGTGAGGTCGACCTCGAGGCTGATGCGGCCGGCGAGGTCCTTGATGGCGGGATCGTCCCGGTTGGTACCGAGGTTCTTCATGTACCCGTCCATCTCGGTGCTCTTGATCGCCGCGCGGGCGCGGACGCGGTCGTTGAGCGGCCCGGAGACGCTGGCGGCGATGGCGCGCTCACCGGCCTCGAACTCATAGCTCACATCGAGCTCGGCGGAGAACTCGGCGGTCGGACGGGCGCCGACGATGGCGATCGCACCGGCGATGGCGTTCTTGCCGAGATAGGTGGGCTGCGGACCGCGCAGCACCTCGATCTGACCGACATCGAGGAAAGCCAAGCGCTGCGACTGCGCGTTGCCGAACCAGACGCCATCGATGTAGATCGGCGCGGACTGGTCGAAGCCGGAGTTGAAGCCGGATCCGATGCCGCGGATGAACAGGGCGTCGTTGGCGCCGCCCTGCCCGATGTGCACGGCCGGGATCTCGATGTCATCGAAGCGCTTGATGGCCATCTCGGTGAGCTGCTCGCCGGTGACCGCCGACACGGCCAGTGCGACGTCCTGCAAGCTCGCATCGCGCTTGGTGGCGGTGATGATGATCTCCTGGAGGGCTTCCTGTTGCGCCCACGCCGCGCCTCCGGAGAAAAGGGTCAGGCCGACAGCGGCGGCTACCGACCGGAGCGCGATGGTGTTCTTGCGTCGTGCTTTGGGCATCGTCAGGTCCCCCCGTTGGACGGGAATGGTTGATTCCAGAGGCCCTTGTACACATTCCGCACCGCTACCGGTTTTCCCTAATCGGTCGGATTCTTCGTCGTTCCGACATAAGTGGCGGTGCGCGCATCGATGTGGCGCGGCGGCCACGGCCCGATGGGACGCACCGACGGTCAGGTCAGCCGCCGTCCGCCAACTCGCGCAGGCTACGCACGAACAGGTCCGGTGTCAGGTCGATGTCCGCGACGCCGGGCGGTGCGTACTTGGACAGATCCGGGATGCCATGGGCCCGCAGCACCTCGTCGTCCACCAGGAACCGGCCGCTGACCGACCTCGGATCGCTGGTCAACACATACCACGCCGCATCCGCCATGATCTCCGGCGAGCGCAGTGCACCGATCTCCATCGTGCGACCGATCTCGCGCATGGCCGCGGTATCGATCGCGGTCCGGGGCCACAGCGCGTTGACCGCGACCTTGTCGCGCAGCTCGGCGGCCGCACCGAGCACCAACAGGCTCATGCCGTACTTGGTGATGCTGTAGGGGGCATGCGGCGCGAACCAACGCTCCTCGAGGGAGAGCGGCGGCGAGATCGACAGCACATGCGCGTGGTCGGAGCGCAGCAGGTGCGGCAGCGCCTTCTGCAGCACGAGCAGGCTGCCGCGGACATTGACCGAATGCATCAGGTCGAAGCGCGCGATCGGTGTCGAGGCGACGCCCGTCAGACGCACCGCGCTCGCGTTGTTGACCACGATGTCGAGCCCGCCGAACTCCTCTACGGTACGGGCGATCGCCGCGGCCACCTGGTCCTCTTCACGCACATCGCAGACCAGGGGCAAAGCCCGACCGCCGAGCGCGATGACCTCCTCGGCGGCGCTGTGGATGGTGCCCGGCAACGAGCGGTGGGGCGTATCGGTCTTCGCGGCGATGACCACATTTGCGCCGTCGCGCGCCGCACGCCGCGCGATCGCAAGACCGATGCCGCGCGACGCACCGGTGATGAACAGCGTCCGACCCCGCAGCGACCGCGTCATCGGCGCGCCTTGTCGGTCCGATCGATGGCCCAGACCGTCTTCGGCAATGCATCCACGCAGCGCGTGTCGAGCGGCGCCTTCGGGTCGGCGTAGAACCCGCGCATCAGGTCCCCGGCGCACTGCGTCTGCCGGAGCAGCACGAAGTGGTCGGTGGAGGGGAACACGACCGTTCGCGCATCGCTCATGGAGCGCGCGACCTGATCGTTCCAGGTCTTGGGCGTCACCAGGTCGAGCTGCCCGACCAGCATCAGCGCCGGTACATCGCTCCTCGGGATCGCCACGGTCTCCGGCGCGCTCTTCTCGAAGCCCATCCGCGGACAGAAGGTTGTCCAGTCCCAGGACTCCCCGTCGACCATGCGGGCCCCGCGCCGGACGGCATCGGGGACTGTGCGGCGCGCCGCCTGCTGACGGTCGGGATCGGCGCGACGCGGATGCTCGTCGCGGCAGACGGAGCTCGGCCAGGTGAAGGCCGGATCCCTGCCGCCGGGGCCTCCGGCGCCGTCCGCGATACGAAGCGTCGCCCATGCCCGGTGATCGCCGCGGGCGCTGCGCGCGACCGCGAGCGGGATCCGACCGCGGCGCTCAGGGTCCATCAATGCGTAGCGGACCTGGGCGAGATACTCGACGTTGGAGACGAGCTCGCCACCGATGCGCTGCGGCCGCTGCTCGAGCTCCGCGGCGACGCTGCCGAGCTGCCGCTCGAAGTCCGGGTACGCGCTGCGGCACTGCGCTGCGGCCGCGCACTCGTCGATGAGGTCGAGCAGCGGGTCGATCAGGAACGCCTCGGCGAACGCGTTCGATTCGATGCCCGACATCCCATCGAGCACGATGCCCCCGATGGCCGCCGCATCCAGGCCGAGCAGCCGCTGCGCGACCGTGGTGCCGTAGGACACGCCGTACACGTTCCAACGCGGCAGACCGAGCGCGAGCCGCAGGTCGCGCAGGTCCTGTGCCGCCTCGTACGGACCATAGAGGTTGATGTCGAGGCGCGCGGCGAGGTGCTTGCGGCAGGCTTCGACCTGCGCCGGGTCCGCGCCGGGCAACGCCGCATCCAAGCCCTCGGGATAGGCGGGACAGGACATGTCCGGCCGTCCCCAAGGCGTCGAGCCGCGGTGGTCGACGAAGATGACGGTGTCGTGCTTCGCGAGGCTTGCGACCAGTCGCGGCTGGCGTTGCGCCATCTTCAGCCCGGAGCCGTTGCCGCCCATGATGAACAGCAGCGGGAGGCGGGCGGGATCGGGCCGCTCGGCGGTCACCATCATGAACTCCACGGCGACCGTGCGGCCGTCGGCGCGTCGCCGGTCCTCGGGTACGGTGAGACGACCGCAGCTCGTACGACCGACGATGGCCGGCGCGACCACGATCGGACAGGTGGAGGGCTCCACCGCACGCCGCGGGATCGCGGTCGCCGCTTCCAAGGGCATCGGCGCGAACGACGCGAGCGCCGCGACGGCCAGGGCGGCGAGCGCGGCATGGTGGACGACAGGTCGGACAAGTCCTGAGGCGTTCATCGGTTCGAGCTCCTTTTCGCTGTGGCCGTCGCTGCGACGCCCGTCGACGGCATCACTGATGATCGCGCGGTACGCGCTCCTTCCATTCCCTCTCGCGCACGACTTTGCCGTCGCGCAGCAGTTGCCGGAAGTGGCGGTACTCGAACGCGGTCGCATCGCTGCGCACTTCGGTCGTACCGCGCCACTCGACCTGCTGGCCCTGCCAAGCGCTCTTCACGGATGCCCGTCCGACGAAGCTCGAGCGCGCCGGGTCGTCGTCGTCCACGGTGAACTCGACGCTCACATCCTCGCCGTCGGGGCTCTGCCACTGATAGCCGCGCGACACGGTGATGGTCGCCGCGATGTCGTCCCTCGAGTATCCGCTGCGCACGGGTCCGTTCCAGGTGTAGGTGCTCGCGCCGGTCGCCGCGTCCTCGGCTTCGGCGACCGTCAGGTTGCGGCTGCCCATGTCTTTCGCCGCCTGCGCCGCTGCAGCGGCGGACTGCGGCGCGATCACGGGCAGCGTGAAGGTCGACCCGCCCTGCCCCACCTCGAGCGACATGGTCAGCGGCTCGGCCGAAGGCCAGTACGCCGGGAACAGCGCATTGGCGACGGAGATCCGCAGGCGGTGCCCGGGCTGGAAGATCCACGATGTCGCGAGCAGCGGCACCGACAGCGAGTACCGCTTGCCCGGTTCCATCATCGTCGGTGCGGTGGAGGACTCGCGGTGCGCACCGTTGAGCGCACCGCCCGTGATGAGCGTCGTCGTCCCGTCCGGCGCGACATCCGACAGTTTCACGAACCAGTTCGCGCGCCGCGCATCGATGGATGTCACGAGCTGCGCGACCGGCTGACCGAGGATCTGCAGCTCGGAGGTGAAGGGCGCGCTCTCGTAGACGAGCGCCGTGGCATCACCGGGCCGCTGGTCCGGCGCGACATCGATCCAACCGAGACCTGCGGCGACGCCCGTGCTCGCCACCATCCGCAGGCGATGCACACCGGCCGCCGCCGCGTCAGGGCCGATCGAGCCGTCGGTGTTCAGCGTCCAACGCCGCGGCGTGATGGACGCATCGCGCCAACGGTCGATGGCACGCCATTCGCCCGGGATCTTCGCGCGCGTGATGATGGGCGCGTAGGGGCGACGCATGTATGCATAGACCTGCGGCCGATCGAGCACGCCGTTCTTCTTGTCCTTCAGGAAGTGGTCCCACCACTCGAGCGTCGCCCGCCCGAGCTCGGCGGACGGGCCGGGGAACTCCGTGCTGTGGTTCCACGGACCGATCACGGTGCGCACCGGACCGCTCGAGCGCTCGAGCGCGCGCAGCGCGGCGTCGCGGTACGGGTCGTGCCACGCGCCGATCATCATCGTCGGCACTTCGCCCGCACGCGGATCCTGGTCGCGGCGCAGGCTGCGTCGCCAGAACTCCCCGTCCCGCTGCTGGCGGATCTTGGTGAGACTCCACGGCTGTTGGTCGAAGCGTTGCCGCAGCAACGTCTCGTCGAAGGGATCGCGGCCGGGCGGCGTCGTCACCAGCATGATGTCGGCCGCCATGATGTAGTCGTCCATGTGGAAGATGCCGCTCGGGAAGCGCGCATCCTCGTGGTAGAAGTTGTCGGTGCCGACGTTCACCACGATCGCGCGCAGCGCCGGTGGACGGCGCGCCGCGACCATCATGGAGTTGAAGCCGCTCCATGAGGTGCCGAACATGCCGACGCGGCCGGTGGACCAGGGTTGGCGCGCCAGCCAGCCGATCATCTCCACCGCGTCGTCGAGCTCGTGGTCGGAGTACTCCTTGTCGGGGAAGGTGCCGTCGCTGTCGCCCGTGCCGCGCACATGCTTGTAGGCGACCACATAGCCCGCGCGCACGAAGTCCTCGTACCACGCCCGACCGAAATATCCGCAGGGACCGGCATACGCATCGGTGGTGAACAGCACGGGGAAGCGCTGCCCGGCCCGCGCACCGGGCGGCTTCGCGAGGCAGACCGCGACCGCGGTGCCGTCCCGCATGGTCACACGGCGCTGCTCGAGCACGAGCGCCGGCTTCTCCGCGGCCGCACCCGCGGCGGCGACGGCAGCGGGCGCCATCATCGCGAGCAGCGCGACGAGCAGCGCTGTCAGCGCCGCGAGCGGCTTCTGCGTCCGCATGGCGTCAGCCGGCCGGCGGATTGCGCGGGATGCGCGGGATGGCATCGCTCAGCGGCACCCAAGGCTGCGCCGAATCGCACCAGACATTGATCTGCGGCTGCAGCCACGAGGTGTCGTCGAGCGTCCCCGCCTTGATGACATCCATCATCGGCATGGCGGCAGGCTGCGAGATGATGGGCGAACCGCAGGTGGTGCAGAACCGGCGGTCGACCGGCAGTCCGCTTTCGCCCGTGTCGCGGTAGTTGCCCGGCTCGCGACCCTCGAACACCAGCGAACCTTTCGGCACCGCCACGACCACCGAGAACGCGGTCCCGGATTGCCGCTGGCAGTTCTTGCAGTGGCATACCGCCGTCAACAGCGGTTCAGCCTCGGTGCTGTAGCGCACCGCGCCGCAAAGGCAGCCGCCTCGGATCTTGCTCATGTTCGCCTCCACTCTGTCGGATGGTCAGTCGGGTGGGTCGGTCAAAGTTTGTGGGTGGACAGCAGCAGGTTGGTCTCGGTGTTGGCGATGCCGTCGAGCAACCGCACCCGCGCCAGGACGCGGTCGAACTCCTGCAGGCTGTCGGCGCGCAGCTCGGCCACGAGGTCCCAGCGACCGTTGGTGGTGTGCAGCTGCGTGATCGCGGGGTCGCCGAGCAGCGCTTTCTGCACGCTGCCGGCGCGGTTGCCCTCGACCTCTATCATCATCAAGCCGCGGATGCGGCGGTCCTCGTCGACCTGCGGCCGTAGCTGCACCGTGTAGCCGACGATGACGCCTTCGGCTTCGAGTCTCGCCATCCGGTTCTGCACCGTGCCGCGGGCGACGCCGAGGCTTTTCGCGAGCGATGCCACCGACGCGCGTCCGTCCGCGCGCAGGATGAAGATCAACTGCTTGTCGAGGTCGTCCATCGAACGGCTCCGGGGTCGTTGATCAATATGCACCGAAGGACTGGTCATTACGGTCAAAAAACCTAGCGAACCGGTCATTTCTGCGGCTGTCGGCTGGTCGATGCCGCCGAGCATACTCTTGGTGCACAGGAGGACACCACGATGGACTACATCGGCATCGATCGGGTACGGGAACTCATCACACGCACCGGGCAGACCGCGTTCCTGCAGGGCCTTGTCACAGAGATCGAGCGTGACTTCCGCCGGTGGCACGAGTTCGAGAAATCGGCGCGCTACGCCTGCCACTCCAAGGTCGGGGTCATCGAGCTCATGCCCGCGAGCGACGGCGAGCAGTTCAGCTTCAAGTATGTGAACGGCCATCCGGGCAACACCGCTAAGGGCCTGCTCACCGTCACCGCCTTCGGCGTGCTCGCCGATGTCGCGACCGGCTATCCGGTGCTGCTCTCGGAGCTGACCCTCACCACGGCGCTGCGTACCGCGGCGACATCCGTGCTGGCGGCACGGCTCTGTGCACGGCCCGACAGCCGCCGCATGGCGTTGATCGGCAACGGCGCGCAGAGCGAGTTCCAGGCGGTCGCCTTCCACGGGCTGCTCGGCATCCGTGAGCTGCGCCTGTTCGACACCGACCCGCATGCCACCGACAAGCTCGAGGCGAACCTCGCCGCGATGGCGCTGTCGGGCCTGCAGGTGGTCCGTTGCGGCAGCGCCGCCGAGGCGGCGCGCGGCGCGGACATCGTCACCACGGTCACGGCCGATAAACGCAACGCCGTCATCCTCGGCCCGGAGTCGGTCGCGCCCGGCATGCACATCAACGCGGTCGGCGGCGACTGCCCCGGCAAGACCGAGCTCGATGCGCGCATCCTGCTGCGCGCCGATGCCCGTGTGTTCGTCGAGTACGAGCCGCAGTCGCGCATCGAGGGAGAGATCCAGCAGCTGCCGGCGGACTTCGCGGTGACCGAACTGAGCGATGTGCTCGCCGGTCGTACGCCGGGACGCTCCTCGGCGTCGGAGGTCACCGTCTTCGACTCGGTCGGCTTCGCGCTCGAGGACTTCTCGGCGCTGCGCTATCTGCACCGGCTGCATCAGCGGTACGGGGACGGACGCGGCGTCGACCTCGTCCCCTCGCTGCGGGACCCGAAGGACCTGTATTCGCTGCTGCGCGCGCCGGCCGCCCGGCTCAGCGCCGCATGACCCCGCCGGCACGCGGCCCTGCCGCGGCGCTCATCGGCGTACCGACCGATGTCGGCGGCGGCGAGCGCGGCTCGTCGATGGGACCGGAGGCGCTGCGCGTGGCGGGCCTCGCCAACGCGCTGCGCGCCCAAGGGATGGATGTCGAGGACCGCGGCGATGTCAGCGGACCCGCCAATCCGGAGCGCGGGCCGGAGTCGGGGCACCGCCACCTCGCCGAGGTCTCGGCCTGGGTGGGCGCGGTGCGCAACGCGACGCGGCACGCGCTCGCCGACGGCCGGATCCCCATCGTGCTCGGCGGCGACCACTCGCTCGCGATCGGCTCGATCGGCGCGGTCGCCGACCACTGCCGCCGGGCGTCACGGCGTCTCGTCGTGCTCTGGTTCGATGCGCATCCCGACTTCAACACCTCCGAACTCTCGCCGAGCGGCAACCTGCACGGCATGCCGATGGCCTGCCTGTGCGGCCTCGGACCGCCGGAGCTTCTCGCGGCGCCGGGCGGCCGCGCGGCGCTGTCGCCGGCTCAGGTGCGGCAGATCGGGATCCGCAGCGTCGACCGCGGCGAACGCACGCTGCTGCACGAGCAGGGCGTCACCGTGTTCGACATGCGGTCCATCGATGAGCTCGGCATGCGCGCCGTCATGCAGCGCGCACTGGCCGATGTCGACGCCGACACCCATCTGCATGTGAGCCTCGATGTAGATTTCCTCGATCCGGAGCTCGCCCCGGGCGTCGCCACCGCCGTGCCGGGCGGCCCGACCTACCGTGAGGCGCAGCTGTGCATGGAGATGGTCGCCGACACCGGCCGTCTCGGTTCGCTCGACATCGTCGAGCTGAACCCCGCCTTCGACCAGTGCAACCGTACCGGCCGCCTCGCCGTCGACCTCGTCGGCTCGCTGTTCGGGAAGAGCACTCTGCTGCCGGGCAGCCGCGCCGCCGCCACCGCTGGACTCGCCGCCGGTTTTTGAGGGAAACTCAAAAAAACGCCGCGCCCGCGGCCTTGCGACCATCGACAGGAGGCAGCGCCCGTGCAGACCGAGTCCATCGCCGACATCATCCGCGGACACGCCTCGACAGCGCCGTCGCGCCGTGCGTTCATCGAACCCGACCGGGAGTGGACCTTCGCCGAGCTCGACGACGCCACCAGCCGCATCGCCGACGGACTGGTCGCTGCGGGCGTCGCCCCCGGTGACACCGTCGCCTGCCTGACCCGCAGCCTCGGCGCCGCCCTGCTGCTCGCCGTGGGCGCGGCCAAGTGCGGCGCGGTGTCGGTGCCGCTCAACTGGCGGCTCAAGCCCGGCGAGATCGACTACGCCATCGGCGTGGTCGAGCCCAAGGTGCTGGTGGCCGACGGCAGCGTCGCTGCCGGCCTCGCGGAGCTCGCGCTGCCGTCACGCCTGAAGCTGCTGCTGGTCGAGGGGGACGACCCCGCCGCGGAGTTCGGCCGATGGTGGCCGGCGCAGCGCGCCGCCGATCCGCGCGTGCGCGTCGCCCCGGACTCGGTCGCGTTCCGCATGTTCTCGTCGGGCACCACCGGGCGGCCGAAGGCCGTGTCGGTCACCCATCAGGGCGTGCTCACCCACATCACCGACTGGACCGGTCCGTTCGGCTTCAAGGGCGCGGACACCGTGCACCTCAACGTGCTGCCGACCTTCCATGTCTCCGGGCTCGTCAACGCGCTGTGGGTGCTCGGCATCGGCGGCACCGTGGTGACGCGCGCGGCCTTCGATCCGGCAGACTTCCTCGCCGCGATCGCGCGCTGGAAGGTCACCGACACCTTCATGGTGCCGACGATGATGGGCGCCATGGTCGCCTCGCCGGCCTTCGCCGCCACCGACCTCGGCAGCCTGCAGTGCGTCGCCTACGGCGGCTCGCCGATCTCGCTCGACCTGCTGCTGCGCTGCGTGCGTGCGCTGCCCTGCGGCCTGCGCCAGGTGTATGGCATGACCGAGTCGTCGGGCTGCATCGCGCTGCTGCAGCCGGAGGACCATCGCCGCGGACTCGAGCGGCCGGAGATCCTGCGTGCGGCGGGACGGCCCGGCGCCCACTTCGACATCCGCATCGTCGAGCCGCGCACCGGCGCGGTCTGCGGCGAGGGCGAGGTCGGTGAGATCTGGGTGCGCTCCAGCCAGAACTTCGACGGCTACCACAAGGACCCGGCCGCGACGGCGCAGGCCTTCCCGGAGGGGCGCCCCGGTTGGTACCGCACCGGCGATGCAGGCTACATGTCGGAGGGCCTGC
Organism: Pseudomonadota bacterium; assembly: GCA_947459825.1. Taxonomy (GTDB): domain Bacteria; phylum Pseudomonadota; class Gammaproteobacteria; order Steroidobacterales; family Steroidobacteraceae; genus UBA964. Next base: position 10,474 of record CANHFH010000029.1, read on the forward strand.
TGTATGTCAGCGACCGCATCAAGGACATGATCATCACCGGCGGGGAGAACGTCTACCCGGTGGAGGTCGAGCAGGTGCTGGTGACGCACCCCGCGGTGCGCGATGTCGCGGTCATCGGGGTGCCTGACGAAACCTGGGGCGAGAGCGTGCGCGCCTGCGTGGTGCTGCGGCCCGATACCAAGGCCGATGGTGCGGAGTTGATCGCGTTCACCCGCGACCACATCGCGCACTACAAGTGCCCGCGCTCGGTGGTGTTCGTCGACGAGATCCCGCGCAACCCGAGCGGCAAGATCCTCAAGACCGTGCTGCGCGAGCGGCACGGCTGACGCGCGCGCTGCGCGCCGGCCGTCGCGCCGGCGCGCGGTCACCGCGCCCGACGGGTACGCCCTCCGCGGCGACATGGCGGCAGAGCAGCAGCTGCGTCTCCTCGCGCAGCCCTTTGCGTTCGGGCTCCGGGAGGAACTCCAGGTTGTCGATCAGCACCGCCATCACCACACCGACCATGCGGCCGAGCTCCCGCGCGCGCGCCGCGTCGAGCGACGGCGCGAGCTGCTGCAGCTTCGCCGCCACCAGCGTCGCCGTGCGCTCGCGCTGCTGGCGGGTGATGCTCCAGATGAGCGGATGCCGCTGGTAGGCGAAGAACACCGCCATCAGCGAGCCGTGCCGCCGCCAGACCGAGGTCATCCGCCGCTCGATGGCGTCGATGTAGCCGACGAAGCCGAGCTTCGCATCGCCCGGCCGGACATCGAACACCGAGGTCTCGTCGGCCAACGCGCGCTCGAGCACCGTCAGGATGACGGAGGTGATGTCGGGGAAGAAGTGGTACAGGCTGCCGATCTGGATGCCCGCCGTCCGCGACAGGTCATCCATGGTGATCTCTTCGCAGCGCTTGCGCTGCAGCAGCCGCTCGAACGCGTCGAGGACGTCGACGATGCGCTGCACGCCGCGCTGCTGGCTCGGGCGCCGGCGCAGGCTGGCGAGCGTCAGCCGGTCGATGCCGGTGATGCGGGGGGTGCTCGCCGACCGCTGTCTCTTCGCCTTGCCCATCGCCCGCCGAGTATACCCGCGCGCAGGCGCCGCACCCTCACTCCTCCAGCACCTCGTCGGTCAGCGACCCACGGCGCCGCACGCAGAAGTCCAGCAGGGCCTCGTCGACCGCAGGGTCGATGCCGGGATCGACGTAGTCGGCGAGCATCTGCTTCCACACCCTGTTGGCCCGCTGCTCGGCGGTGAGCCCGCCCTCGGCGGACCACTGCTCGTAGGCGGAATAGTCGGCGATGTTGGAGTTGTGGAACGCCTGCTCGAAGTTGGCCTGCGTGTGTGCGCAACCGAAGAAGTGGTTGCCCGGCCCCACCTCGCGGATGGCGTCGAGGGCGAGACCGCGGGGGCTGACGTCGATCCCGCCGGCGAGCGCCTGCAGCATCGCCAGCTGGTCGATGTCCATGACGAACTTCTCGTAGGAGACCACCAACCCCGACTCGAGCCAGCCCGCGGCGTGGGTGACGAGATGCGCGCCCGCGAGCAACGTCGGCAGCAGTGTGTTCGCGGTCTCGTAGCCGGCTTGGGCGTCGGCGACCTTGGAGGAGCACAGCGCCCCGCCGGTGCGGCAAGGCACGCCGAGGCGGCGCGCCAGCTGGGCGGTGGCGAAGATCATCTGCGTCGCCTCCGCGGTGCCGAACATCGGCGAACCGCTGCGCATCGAGACCGCGCCGCAGAACGAGCCCATGATCACCGGGGCGCCCGGCCGGACGAGCTGCGCCAGCGCCATCCCCGCCATCGTCTCCGCCAGGATCTCGGCGATGCATCCGGCCACGGTCACGGGTCCCATCGCTCCGGCGAGCACCGCCGGCACGATGATGCAACCCTGGTTGCGCGACGCGAACGCCCGCAGCGACCCCAGCATGCGGCCATCGAAGGTCAACGGCGAGTTCGAGTTGATGTTGCCGAGCAGCACCGGATGGGTCTCGAGATGGCCTTCGCCGAACAGGATGTCGGCCATGGCGATCGCATCGGCGGCGTGTCCCGGGGTCTCGGGCGTCCCCTCGCAGGGCTGGTCGCTCCAACGGAAGGCGGCGTACTGGATGTCGAGGTGCCGCTTGTTGGGCGGCAGGTCCATCGGCTCGCAGGCGCTTATGCCCGTGAAATGCAGGGCGGGCGCCATCTGCGTCAGCTTCACGAGATTCACCACGTCCTCGATGGTGCCGTAGCGGCGGCCGCGGTCGAGGTCCGACACGAACGGCGGCCCGGCCACCGGACCGAAGGTGGTCGCATCGCCGCCGATCAGCAGATCACGGCGCGGGTCGCGCGCGTGCAGCGTGAACTGCGACGGCGCCGTCCTGAGCAGTTCGCGGCACATCCCCTTCGGCATGCGCACCCGCTCGCCGTCGACGTCGGCGCCGGCGGCGCGCCAGAGCCGCAGCGACTCGGGGTCGCGGCGGAACTCGATGCCGATCTCCTGCAGGATCTCCTCGGCGGCGGCCTCGATGAGCTCGACCGCCTCCTGGTCGAGCAGGTCCACCGGCGGCAACCGGCGGCGGATCTGTCCGAGCTTGCCGGTGCCGAGCCTGGAGCGCGCGGCGCGGCGCGCCGCCCGCGCCCTGCGCGTGACCTCGATGCCCTCGGACATATCACCCTCCGTGCGCCGCTGCCGGCCGCGAACTTGAGCCTTCATCAAGTCTGTGGCATCGCGGTCCGTGTGGCAAGGAACTCCGCCGCATCGATACTTGACGGAGACTCAACATCACTGGCAGTGTCGCGGCAGCCCCGATCCCGACCTCCGGTGACACCATGCAGCGGCCCGATCCGACGACGAGCGCCCCGACGCGTCCCGTGCCGCGGCCGCAGGCGGACGGCGGATGAAGCAGGCCGCGCTGTGGCCGGTGGGCGCCGTCTTCCTCTGCGCTGAGGCAGGCGGCTACCTGATGCCGCTGCTGCTCGGCCCGGTCGTCGCGACCTACGGCATCGGCGAAGGCGCGGCCGGCATGGTGATGGCCGCGCAACTCGGCGCGTTCGCGGTGGCGGCGATCTCGCTCTCCCCCTGGCTCGCGTCCTTCAGCCCGCGGCGCGGCGCAGCGCTCGCCATCGCCATGATCGTCGCCGGCGACCTGATCAGCGCTGCGCAGCCGGCCGTGTGGTCACTGGTCGCAGGACGCGTGCTCGCGGGCCTCGGCGAGGGCATCGCGGCGGCGGTGGCGACCGCGGCGATCGCGCGCACCGCCGACCCCGACCGCGCGTTCGCGCGTGTGTTCATCGCGGTGGTGCTGATGACGCTGGTGTTCTTCCTGCTGCTGCCGGGCGTCATGGCGGGCCAGGACGCGCGGCTGCTGTTCCTCGGCATGGCGGCGCTGCCGCTGCTGGCGCTGCCCGCGATCCCCCTGCTCTCCGACACCGTCGAGCTCGCGCCGCGGCACGCGGCGTCGGTCGGGCCGTTGTCGCTGCGCGCCGCGGCGCTCTGCGCCGCCATCGCGCTGTTCTCCGTGTCCGCCAACTCCTATTGGGTGTACCTCGAGCGCATCGCCACCAGCATCGGCATGACGCCGGCGGCCTACGGGCAGGCCTTCGCCATCGGCTCGGTCTGCGCGCTGCTCGGCCCGGTCGCCGCGGAGCGTCTCGGCATACGCCTCGGGCGGTTGCCGCCGCTGGTGATCGCCTGCCTGATGTTGGCGTTCGGCGGCTGGCTCGCGACGCACGCGACCGTGCCCACCGGCCTCGTCGTCGGCATCACCGTCTCAAGCGCCGCGCTGCTGTTCGGCATGCCCTATCTGCTCGGCTTGGCCGCGGAGGTCGATCCGACGGGACGGGTCGCCGGCGCCGGCCGCGGCTTCAACAACATCGGCTCCGCGCTCGCGCCAGCGCTTGCCGGCGCCGTGCTCGGGCTCACCGGCGCGTACACCAGCATCGGCTGGACCTCGGTGGTCGCCGCCGCGGCCGCGTTCGGGTTGGTGCTGCTCGTCGCGCGCCGGCTGCCCGGCGCGCGCTGAAGGGACGGGCGGCGCGCGTGTCCATACGACGATCCCTCCGCTATTCCGGTTGGCGGCTGCTGCGCGAAGCCTTCGGCGGCCAGCAGGGTTGGACGCCGGCCTGGGAGGATCGCGACCCCGAGGCCGCCTACGACATCGTCGTGATCGGCGGCGGCGGACACGGCCTCGCCACCGCCTACTATCTCGCGCGCACCCACGGCATCACGCGTGTGGCGGTGCTCGAGAAGGGCTGGATCGGCGGCGGCAACACCGGCCGCAACACCACCATCATCCGCTCCAACTATTTCCACCCGCAGAGCGCCGCGCTCTACGACCTGTCCGTGTCGCTCTACGAGACGCTGTCGCGCGAGCTCAACTACAACATCATGTTCTCGCAGCGCGGGATGATGGAGATCGCGCACGACCAGCCCGAGCTCGAGACGATGGCGCGCGCCGCCAACGCGATGCGCATCAGCGGCGTCGACATCGAGGTCATAGACCGCGCGGAGACGCTGCGGCGCGAGCCGCTGCTCGACCCGTCGCCGCGCGCGCGCTGGCCGGTCTGCGGCGCGCTGCTGCAGCGCCGCGCCGGCACCGCCCGGCACGACGCCGTGGCCTGGGGCTATGCCCGCGCGGCGGCGGCGCTCGGCGTGCACATCATCCAGAACTGCGAGGTGCGCGGCTTCATCCAGGAGCGCGGACGGGCGGTGGCCGTGCAGACGAGCCGCGGCGTCATCCGCGCCGAGCGCTTCGGGGTCGCGGTCGCCGGCAACTCCTCGGTGCTCGCGCGGCTCGCGGGCTTCGAGCTGCCGCTGCAGAGCTACACGCTGCAGGCGATGGTGAGCGAACCTGTGAAGCCTTGCCTCGACATGGTGACGCTGTCGACCTCGACCGGCGCCTACATCAGCCAGTCGGACAAAGGCGAGCTCGTCATGGGCGGCAACCTCGACCGCTCGCCTTCCTATGCCCAGCGCGGCGGCTTCCGCGTCACACGGTCGGTGGTGGCGCCGCTGCTCGAGATGTACCCGTGGTTGTCGACGCTCAAGCTGATGCGTCAGTGGGGCGGGACGGTGGATACCTCGCCCGACAACTCGCCGATCATCGGCCCCGCGCCCGTGGAAGGCATCTACCTCAACTGCGGCTGGGGCACCGGCGGCTTCAAGGCCATCCCGGCGGGCGGCACGCTGACGGCACATCTGCTCGCCACCGGCCGCCATCACCCGCTCTCCGAGCCCTTCGACCTCCGCCGCTTCGCGCGCGGTGAACTGGTCGACGAAGGGCACGCCGGCGTGGCGCACTGAGGGCGGCGCGATGCAGGTCTTCTCCTGTCCCTACTGCGGTCCGCGCCCCGACGCCGAGTTCCATTACATCGGCGACGCCGACAAGCCGCGCCCGGAACGCAGCTGCAGCGACGAGGAATGGGCGCACTATCTGTTCATGCGCGCCAACACGCGCGGCGCTGCGCGCGAGCTGTGGGTGCATCGCGCGGGGTGCGGACGCTGGCTGGTGGTCGCGCGCGACACCGAGACCCACGAGGTCGCGGCCGTGACGCCCATGAACGCGGAGCGCGCAGGGACATGAGCGCGCCCCGCATGGACGGACCGACCATGGACGGGCCGCGCATGCGCGGCCTGCGCCGCCTGCCCGAAGGCGGCGAGATCGACCGCAGCCGCCCGCTCAGTTTCAGCTTCGACGGCCGTGCCCACATCGGCTACGCGGGCGACACGCTCGCCTCCGCGCTGCTCGCCGCCGGCGAGACCGTGCTCGCCCGCAGCTTCAAGTACCACCGACCGCGCGGCCTGCTCGGCGCGCACCACGAGGAACCCAACGCCATCCTCGACCTGCGCGCGGGCACGCGCCACGAGCCCAACGCCCGTGCGACGCTCGAACCTTTGGTCGACGGCGCGAGGCTCTCCTCCATCCACGCCCTCGGCACTGCACGGCGCGATCTGCTCGCCGTGATGGACCGCTTCGCGCGCTTCATCCCTGCCGCCTTCTACTACAAGACCTTCATGTGGCCGCACTGGCATGTATATGAGGGGACGATCCGCCGCATGGCCGGCCTCGGCCGCGTCGCGGCGGACAGCCGCGCGCAGGGCGGCGCCCTGCGCCACATCGATGTCGACCTCTGCGTCATCGGCAGCGGCGCAGCCGGACTCGCCGCCGCGCGCGCCGGGCTGAAGGCCGGTCGCAGCGTGCTGCTCGTCGAGCAACGCTCGCGCGTCGGCGGCGCCCTGCTGTGGCGCGACGCCGTCATCGACGGTGTGCCGGGTGCACGCTGGGCGCAGGACCTCGGCGCAGCGCTGGCGGCGGGCGGTGCCCGCGTGCTGACGCAGACGACGGCGGTGGGCCTCTACGACCACAACTCCGCGGTGCTGCATGAACGCAGCGGTGACGGCGGCCGCATCTGGCAGGTGCGTGCCCGCGCGTTCGTGCTCGCGACCGGCGCGATCGAGCGGCCGCTGCTGTTCGGTGACAACGACCGTCCCGGCATCATGCTGGCCGACGCAGCGCTCGAGTACCTGCGTCGCTACGCGGTGGTGGCGGGCAGCGAGGTGGTGTTCGCCACCGGCAACGACACCGCCTATCAGGCGGCGCTGGCCTACGCGGCCGTCGGCGCCCGCTGCACCGTCGTCGACGCGCGCACGGACACGCCGGCGATGGCGGCGGCGCGCGCGGCCGGCATCGAGGTGCTCGCCGGCGAGCGCATCGAGAGCACGCTCGGCAAGGACCGTGTGCAGGGCGTGCGCACCGCTTCCGGCCGCACGCTGCCCGCAGACCTGCTCACGGTCTCCGGCGGTTGGACGCCGCTGATCCATCTCTATTGCCATGCCCGCGGTCGCCCGCGTTGGGACGCCGAGCGCGGTGTGTTGCTGCCGGGTGCGCCCGTCCAGGGTGCGACCGTGGTCGGCGCCGCCGACGGCGCCCGGTCGCTCGCGGACGCGCTCGCGCAAGGCGTGCAGGCGGGCGGCGGCGCGGCGACCGACGTCCCGGCCTGCATCGCACCGCCCTTCGACTGGGGTGGCGCACCCGACACGCGGATGGCGTTCGGCGCACGGCGGACATGGGTCGACCTGCAGCACGATGTCACCGCCAAGGACATCGCGCTCGCCGTACGCGAGAACTTCCGCGCCGTCGAACACCTGAAGCGCTACACCACGCTCGGCATGGCGAACGACCAAGGGCGTACCTCGAACGTCAACGGCCTCGCGCTGCTCGCCGAACGCACCGGCCGGACCATCGCCGAAGCCGGCGTCACCACCTTCCGCCCGCCGTTCCTGCCGGTGCCGATCGCAGCGGTCGTCGGTACGCAGCGCGGCGAACTGCAGGCGCCGCTGCGACGGCTGGCCGCCGAGGCGGTGCACCGCGAGGAGCGCGCGGAGCTGCGCGGCTACGGCGACATGCTGCGGCCGGCGTCCTACGGACCGGCGCAGGATGCGATGACGCGCGAGTGCAAGGCGGCGCGCGAGCGCTGCGTCATCCTCGACGCGTCCTCGCTCGGCAAGATCGAGGTGCTCGGGCCGGACGCGGCGGCGCTGCTCGATTTCGTGTTCTACACCCGCATGTCCAGCCTCGCGCCCGGACGGCTGCGCTACGGATTGGCGCTCGCCGAGAGCGGCGCGGTGTTCGACGACGGCGTGGTGCTGCGCGTCTCGGCCGACCGTTTCGTGGTCTCCTGTTCGAGCAGCCATGTCGCGGCGATGACCGCGCACCTCGAGGCGTGGCGCGAGGACCGCTTCGACCTGTCGCGCGCCTTCGTCCACGACACCACGCCGCGCTGGGCGACGATGGCCATCTCGGGCCCCGCCTCGAAGGGCGTGATGACCGCACTCGGTCTCGGCATCGACCTCGACGACACCGCCTTCCCGCACATGAGCGCGCGCGACGGCAGGTTCGCGGGCGAGCCCGCACGCGTCGCGCGCGTGAGCTTCACGGGCGAACGCAGCTATGAGGTGTCGGTGCCTGCGGGGCTCGCGGAGGAGCTGTGGCGCCGCGCGCGCACGGTGGGCGCCGAGCCGCTCGGCGTCGAAGCGTTGGGCGCGCTGCGCTGCGAGAAGGGCTTCATCCTGGTCGGCGTCGAGACCGACGGCGAGACGATGCCCCAAGACATCGGCATGGGCCGCGCGCGCGAGGTCCGTACCGATCCGTATGTCGGCGACCGTTCGTTGCACACGCCTGCGGCCCAGCGCAGCGGCCGTCGGCAGCTGGTGGGTGTCGCCGTCGCCGGCGACGAACCGCTGCCGGTCGGCGCGCATGCGCTGTCGCGCGGCGCACGGCCGCACAGCGTCGGCTGGATCACCAGCAGCCATATGGGCGTGGGCGCCGGCAAGCCCGTCGCGCTGGCGATGATCGAGGACGGCGCCTCTCGCCACGGCGAGACGCTGGAGTTCGAGCACTTCGGCACCCTGCACCGCGGCACGCTCGTCGCGCCCTGCTTCTACGATCCGAAGGGGACGCGCCTCGATGTTCGACCGTAGCGCGTTCTGGTCGCCGCCGCCGGATTGGCGTCACGCCCGGCTCGACGGGGTGGGCATCCGCATCACCGCGTCCGCAGCGCCGGCGGTCTGGCGGATCAGCGGTCGCGGTCTGCCCGCCGCGCTCGCGCGCGCCGGCGTGGCGCGCGCCGTCGGCCCGCGCGAGGCCTGCGACGCGCCGGTCTATGCGCTGCGCATCGCGCCCGACAGCGCGCTGCTCATCGGCGATGCGGCGCACGCGCCCGACGACGCCGACGGCACGGTGTGCAGCGCGCTGGGCGATGGCATCATCTGCATCGACGTCACCGGTCCCGCCGCGGCGTCGCTGATGTCGCTCGGCTCCGAGCACCGGTTCGACGATCCGCCCGGCGGTCCGCTCGAGTCCGCGCGCATGCTGTTCGCCGGCCTGCCGGTGGCGGTGATGCGCTGCGGCGACGGGTGGCGGCTGCATGCGGAACGGCCGTGGGCACCGGCGCTGTGGCACTGGCTGGCGGGACATATCGCGCATTGCGGAGAGGGAGCGGTCTGATGGGATCCCATTACAAGGTCGTCGTCATCGGCGGCGGCATCGTCGGCACGAGCGTGCTGTACCACCTGGCGCGCGCCGGATGGACCGACATCGCGCTCATCGAGCGCGCCGAGCTCACCGCGGGTTCCACCTGGCACGCCGCGGCAGGCTTCCACGCGCTCAACGACGATCCCAACATCGCCGCGCTGCAGGGCTACACCATCCGGCTCTACGGCGACATCGAGCGCGAGAGCGGCCAGAGCGTCGGCATGCACATGACGGGCGGCGTCAGCCTCGCCGCCTCCGAGGAGCGCTGGCAGATGCTCAAGGCCGAGCGCGCCATGTACGAGACGATGGACATGGAGACGCGCCTCGTCTCGCCCGAGGAGATCCGCGAGATGTGTCCGCTCGTCGACCCGACCGGGCTCAAGGGCGGTCTCTACGACGAGCATGAAGGCTATGTCGATGCGCACGGCGCGACCCACGCCTTCGCCATCGCCGCGAAACGTCGTGGCGCGGAACTCATCCTGCGCAACCGCGTGCTCGACCTGCAGCAGCGGCCTGATGGGCATTGGGATGTGATCACCGAACAAGGCCGTATCGTCGCCGAGCATGTGGTGAACGCGGCGGGCCTCTGGGCGCGGCGCGTCGGCCGCATGGTCGGCATCGACCTGCCGGTGGTGCCGATGTCGCACCATTACCTCGTCACCGACGATGTGCCGATGCTCGCGGCGCTCGACCGCGAGATCGCGTCGGTCACCGACCTCGAGGGCTTCACCTATCTGCAGCCGCTCGGCAAGGGCGCGCTGCTCGGCGTCTATGAACGCGACCCGCGGCACTGGAGCCCGGACGGCGCACCCTGGGACTACGGCATGGACCTGTTGCCGCCCGATGTCGAGCGCATCCTGCCCGAGCTCGAGATCGGCTACACGCGCTTCCCCGCGCTCGCCGAGGTCGGCATCAAGCGCTGGGTGAACGGTGCGTTCACCTTCACACCCGACGGCAATCCGCTCGTCGGCCCGGTGCCCGGCAAGCGCAATCTTTGGGTGGCCTGCGGCTGCATGGGCGGGTTTTCGCAGGGCGGCGCCATCGGCCTCACCCTCGCGCAGTGGATGACCGAAGGCGATCCCGGCCACGACGTGTTCGGCATGGACGTCGCACGCTACGGCGCGTTCGCCTCCGGCGAGGACTACCTGCGCGACACCACGCGGCAGTTCTACGCGCGGCGCTTCGTCATCTCGTATCCCAACGAAGAGCTGCCCGCGGGCCGGCCGCTCAAGACCTCACCGGTGCACGATCTGCTCGCCGCCGACGGCGCGCGCTTCGGCGTCAACTGGGGCATGGAGACGCCGCAGTATTTCGTCGCCGGCGCGGATCGCGGCTTCGTCGAGACCCTCACCATGCGCCGCTCCAACGCGCACGGGTTCGTCGCCGACGAGGTGCGCGCGGTGCGCGAGGCGGCGGGCATGTTCGACGCTTCCGTATATGCGCGCTACGAGGTCAGCGGCCCCGGCGCCGAAGCCTGGCTCGACCGACTGCTCGCCTGCAA
>CANHFH010000030.1 GCA_947459825.1 Pseudomonadota bacterium
GCCGGCATGGAGGCCGCCGCCAAGGAGGGCCTCAACCTCACCAACTTCGGTCTGGATCCCGCGCTCCAGCAGGGTCAGCTCGGCAAGGCGGACGCCGCCACCGCCCTGAAGTCCGCGCTCGCGGTCTGGAAGACCTCGCGTGGCATCTGGGACGGCATCGGCCAACTCGCGAAGATGGCGGTCGCCGGGCGCGGTTTCCTGAAGGACGCGGTGTTCTCGGCGCATTGGCTGGTGGACGGCATCGATGACGCGTCCTGCCGTGCTGCCGTGGCCCGTCTGAGGGCGGTGCTGCAGCCCCACGGTGCCGAGGTGCCGGCGACGGTGCCCACGGTGGCCAACGCCATGCCCTTCATGCCGCTCTATAACGTGCGCAGCCCGCTCGGCGAACGCTGGGTACCGGTCCACGGCCTGCTGCCGTTCTCGCGGGTGGCGGCGTTCCGCGAGGAGCTGCAGGCCTACTACGCCGCGAATGAGGCCGAGATGAAACGGTTGCGCATCCGTTACGGCGCGATGTTCATGACCGTCGGCACCAACGCCTTCCTGTACGAACCGGTGTTCTACTGGGCCGATGTCACCAACATCACCCAGGAACGGCTCATGCCGGAGGGCTACGCCGCCTCGCTCCCCAAGTTCGAGGACAACCCCGAAGGCCGGGCGCTGGTCGATCGCATGAAGCACGGCATCGCCGACCTCTTCCAACGGCACGGCGCCGCCCACCTGCAGATCGGCAAGTTCTACCCCTATATGCGTGGACGCGACCCCGCGACGGCGGCCCTGATACGGCAGCTCAAGCAGGTCGTCGACCCGCAACGCAGGCTTAACCCCGGCTCGCTCGGCCTGTAGAATATGGTGGTTAACCCCTTCAACGGTGTCAGATGAAGCGCATCCTCGTCCCTATCAAGCGGGTGGTCGACTACAACGTCCGCATCCGCGTCAAGCCCGACGGCTCCGGCGTCATCACCGATGGCGTCAAGATGAGCATCAACCCCTTCGATGAGATCGCGCTCGAAGAAGCACTGCGCATCAAGGAGAAAGGGCTCGCCGACGAGGTGCTTGCGGTGTCCATCGGACCCGCCGACTGCCAACAGCAGTTGCGCACCGCGCTCGCCATGGGCGCCGATCGCGCCATCCTCGTGCAGACCGACGCCGTGGTCGAGCCGCTCGATGTCGCGCGCATGCTGCGCACGATCTGCGACCGTGAGTCGATCTTCCTCGCCATCCTGGGCAAGCAGGCCATCGACGACGACTGCAGCCAGACCGGCCAGATGTTGGCGGCGCTGTGGGGCCGTCCGCAGGCCACCTTCGCCTCCAAGGTCGAGATCGACGGCGCGGTCGCGCGCGTCACCCGCGAGGTCGATGCCGGCCTTGAGACCCTCGAGATCGACCTGCCCGCGGTGATCACCACCGACCTGCGTCTCAACGAGCCGCGCTACGTCAAGCTGCCCGACATCATGAAGGCCAAGAAGAAGCCTCTCGACACGGTCGACACGGCGTCGCTCGGCGTCACGCCGGTCGAGCGCCTCAAGGCGGTCAAGTTCGATCCGCCGCCGCAGCGCACCAAGGGCATCATGGTCAAGGACGCACAGGAACTGGTCGACGCGCTGCGTCGCAAGGGGCTCGCATGAACCGCATACTCATCGTCGCCGAGCACGACGGCGCCCGGGTCAATCCCGCCATCGCCAAGTGCGTCACCTGCGCCCGCGCCATCCCTGACGCCGAGGTCACGCTCGCGGTGTTCGCCGCCGACCCGGCGACGGTCGCCGCATCAGCGGCCGCCATCGCCGGCGTCGATCGCGTGGTGACGGTCACGCACGCCGCGCACGCCAATCCGCTGGCGGCGGCGATCGCGCCGCAGCTCGCCGAGCTCGCGGCCGGCTACTCGCATGTCTTCGGCCCCTCGACCACCTTCGGCAAGGACCTCATGCCGCGCGTGGCAGCGCTGCTGGACAGCGCGCAGGTCTCCGATCTGATGGCCGTCGAGAGCGCGACCCGCTTCCGCCGCCCGATCTACGCCAGCAACGCCATCGTCACGGTCGAATCGTCCGCCGGCGCCAAGGTCGTGGCCACCGTCCGGATCGCCTCCTTCGAGGCGGCCGGTGTATCGGTCGCCCCCGCACCCATCGAGGCCGCAGTTGTCTCGGCCGCGCCCGACACCCACACCCGCTTCGTGTCGGTCTCGTCGGCGCGCTCGGACCGTCCCGATCTGCAGACCGCCGCCAAGGTGGTCTCCGGCGGCCGTGCGCTCGCCAGCGCCGAGAACTTCGGCATCCTCTTCAAGCTCGCCGACAAGATGGGCGCCGCCGTCGGGGCCTCGCGCGCTGCGGTCGACGCCGGGTACGCCGCGAACGACATGCAGGTCGGCCAGACCGGCAAGATCATCGCGCCGCAGCTTTACCTCGCGTTCGGCATCTCGGGCGCCATCCAGCACCTCACGGGCATCAAGGACGCGCGCACCATCGTCGCCGTCAATAAGGACCCCGAGGCGCCGATCTTCGAGGTCGCCGACATCGGCCTCGTCGGCGACCTGTTCCAGGTGGTGCCGGAGATCGAACGGCTGCTCGACCGACCCGGCTGACCCCGCGCAGGGCGTAACATGCGTTCCAGGTCGGCCCATGCAGCCGACGATGGAGGACATACGCATGCGACGCGACAACACCTTTTATTCGATGCTCGCGAAGAACGCTGCCCGCCTCGCGGGGCGTCCGACGGCGTTCAACCTCGCGCTGATGATCCTGGCCGCGTGGTTGGTATCCGGCCCGTTGTTCGGCTTCAGCGACACCTGGCAGCTGGTGATCAACACCGGTACCACCATCGTCACCTTCCTGATGGTGTTCCTGATCCAGAACACCCAGAACCGCGACACCGAGGCCTTGCACATCAAGCTCGATGAACTGATCCGCGCGACGCAGGGCGCGCACAACGCGCTGCTCGACCTCGAGGAGCTGACGCAGGAGGAACTGGACGATTTCCGCCAGCGCTATCTTGCGTTGGCCAAAGGCGCGCGCGAGCAGCGCGCACGCGGCGAACGGGACACCGGCACCCCCGAGCCGCCCTGAGGCGCGGCGGCGCTAGGCCCGCTCCGGACCGACGCGGACCAAGGCCTTGCCGAAGTTCTGGCCGCGCATGAGCGTGCAGAACGCCGCCGGCGCCGAGGCGAGGCCCTCGGCGACATCCTCGCGGTAGCGGAACGACCCCTCGCGGATCCATCCCGACACGACACGCTCCATCTCGGCCATGCGGTGCATGTGGTCGTAGACCACGAGGCCCTTCATCGTAGCCCGCGCGCCGACCACGGGACCGAGCCACGGCCCGGGCGGAGGCGAGTCCATGCTGTACGCCTCGATCATGCCGCAGAGCACGATGCGGGCGCCCATCGCGAGGTTGGCGATGACGGCCTGCAGCGTGGCGCCGCCGACGTTGTCGAAGTAGAGGTCGATGCCGCGCGGACAAGCCGCCTTGAGCGCTGCTGCAAGATCGCCGTCCTTGTGGTTGACGCAGGCGGTGAAGCCGAGCTCACGGACCGCGTAGTCGCATTTCTCCGCGGACCCTGCGATGCCGACGACCCGCGCGCCCATGTGGCGCGCAACCTGCCCGGCTGTGCTGCCGACAGGTCCGGTGCAGGCCGAAACCACGACCGTTTCACCCGGCAACGGTTGCCCGAGATGGACCGTACCCGCCCAACCGGTGAGCCCCGGCATGCCGAGCACGCCGAGCGCTGTCGAGACGGGCGCTATCAACGGGTCGAGCCTGCGCACGCCCTGCCCCGACGACAACGCGTACTGCTGCCAACCGTTGCGCACTGCGATGTAGTCGCCGGGCGCGTAGTCGGCGTGCCGCGACTCGACGACCTGCGCCACCGTTTCGCCGACCATCACATCGCCGGGCGCCAACCGGTCGGCGTAGATCGGGCTGTTCTTCATCACATTGCGGTAGTACGGGTCGAGCGACAGGTACACCGTACGCGACAGGAACTGCCCCGGCCCCGGCGTGGGGATCGGCGTCTCGTCCGCGCCGAAGTCCTCCGGGACGGGCAGCCCCTTCGGACTTCGCGCGAACGTGATGCGCTGGTTGCGGTCGGCCATCAGAGCTGGCTGAGGACATGCTCCGCGGTCGAGACCTCGAGCTTGCCCGGCGCTTCGACGTTCACATGCGTCGCGACGCCGTCCTTGACGATGATGGCGAAGCGCTGGCTGCGCTCGCCCATGCCGAAGCCACGGCCGTCCATGACGAGCCCGAGCGCGCGCGCGTAGTCGCCGTTGCCGTCGCCCAGCATCAGCACCTTGTCGCCGACATTGCTGGCCTTGCCCCAGGCGTTCATCACGAACGCGTCGTTCACCGACATGCACGCGATGGTGTCGACGCCCTTCGCCTTGATGGCAGCGGCGTGTTCGACATACGGCGGCAGATGGCGGGCGTCACAGGTCGGTGTGAAGGCGCCCGGCACGGCCACCAGCACCACGGTCTTGCCCGCGAAAAGGTCATCCGTCTTGACGTCCTTCATGCCCTCGGCGGTGAGGGTCTTGAAGCTGCCCGAGGGCATGCGGTCGCCGGCCTTGATGGTCATGTGTCGACTCCTGTCGAAGAGATGAAAACGGGGGTGGATGATACCGCAGCCGCCCCTTCGCGACCGTCAGCGCTCAACCATAGGGGCGATGCAGGTACTGCCCGACCGGCTTGCCCACCGGCTTGCCCTCGTCGTACACCAACTGGCCGCGCAGGAAGGTGCTGGTGACGGTCGCCGACATCTCCATGCCCTCGAACACCGAGTATCCCTGGTCGGACTCGGAGGTCTTGCCGCCGGCGACGAAGCTGCGGGAGGTGTCGACCAGCGCGATATCGGCGTCGAAGCCCGGAGCGATATCGCCCTTGGCCTTCAGCCCGAAGCGTCGTGCCGGGTTCCAGGAGGTCAGCTCCGCGATGCGGTTCCAGGACAGACCGCGGGGCCGCCCTTCGGTGATCAGCGCGGTCAGCAGGAACTCCGTGCCGCCGAAGCCCGATTTCGCGAGGAAGATGTTCTTCTTGCCGGCCTTGTCCTCGCCCAGTTTGTCCTCCATCCGGCAACAGGCGTGGTCGGAACAGACCCAGTCGAGCTTGCCGTCGAGCAGCGCTTCCCAGAGGAACTCGACATCGGGGCGCGAACGGATCGGCGGGTTCACCTTGGCGAGGCTGCCGACCTTGGTGTCGTAGTCGAGGCAGAGGTGCGCGATGGTGACCTCGCGACGGAAGTCCACATGCGGGAAGGCCTTCGCCATCTTGAGCGCCGCCTCGACCGCCTTGCGTGAGGTGAGATGCAGCAGGTTGATGTTCGCGCAGTTCGTCTCGTTGGCGAGGTAGGCCGCGATGGTGATCGCCAGGCCCTCCGAGTGCGGGGGACGAGCGGCGCTATAGGCGCGCAGACCGCTCAGCGGCTTGCAGTCGATGCACTCAGGATCGTATGTCTCGCCGGTGAGGTAGGTGTCGAGATCGGTGGTCTTGGCGCCGCCCTCGACCATCTTCGTATAGGCGCGCAGGATGTCGGCGAGCTCGCAGTGCAGACTGAGCGAGATCGAATCCTTGAGCTTCGGCCGGCGCAGCATCGCGCGGTGCACGCCGCGCATCACGAACTCGAAGTGCGCGATGTCGTACTTCTCGTCCTCGCCGATCATCAGGAACTTGTGCTGGCTGTTCGAAGCGCCGTGCAGGCCGTAGCCGCCGTAGAACATGAAGATCTTGAACGAGGTCACACCGTACTTGTCGATCAGCATGTCGATCTCGCCGATGTGCGTCCGGTCGAGGGGCGCGAGGTGGTACGCGTAGTCCACCCAGAAGTTGTCCTTCGACTGCGCGAGGATCTCCGGATAGACCTCGGCGTACGGTCCGCCGCGGTCCATGTAATAGCCCCCGGTGCGGATGTAGTTGAGGCTCGAGGTGACGCCGCCCTGGGCGGCCGCCAAGCTCTCGCTCCGCGCATCCTGCGGCAACGGGCCGTAGATGCCGGTATGCATGTGCGGGTCGACGAGACCGGGGAACGCGAGACGGCGCATGCCGTCGACGACCTGCCGCGCATCGGCGGCGGACAGGCCGGGCGCGACCTTCGCGACCTTGCCGTCCTTGATCGCGATGTCGGCACGCTGCAGCCCGTCCTTGCGCGGGCGCACCACCCGGACATCTTTGATGAGGAGGTCGTACTTGGCGGGCTTCTCGGTCATGGTCGCACCTGGGTTTGAGGCTGCGGCTGATTATGCGGGAGCGCCGAGCGGATCGGCGGCAGCGGGCGTCGATCGGGCCACGCTACGGGCGGCTGCGGCCCCGCCCGCCATGCCGTGGCGCCTCCAGATGGAGATGGTATTGGTAGGCATCAGCCCGGTAGAGCGCGACCACCCGTTCGACGGGGCGCTCCCGCTCATCCTTGACCACCCGGACCAGACGGAGCAACGGCGCACCCACCGCGACCCCCAAGGACTGCGCAGCGTCGACGCCTGCCAGCGTCGCGCCGAGGTACTGGTCGGCGCTCGCGATCCGCAGGCCGGTGGCCGCGAGCAGCATGAACATGGGTTGGTCGCGGGACGCACTGCCCTCCAGACGCGATGCGATGTCGAGCGGTACGAAGGTGGTGATCAGCCCGAGCGGCGAGTCCCCGAGCAGCCGGACATGGGTCTCGCGTTGCACCCGCTCGCCGTCCGCCAAGGCAAGCGCCGCGCGGGTCTCCTCGTCGGGATCCACCTCGGCGACCACACGGTCGCGTACACCGGTGAGCGCCGCGAGATCGGAGACCTGCGCCAAGACGGATCCCATGTCGATGGAGACCGGGCGGCTACCGCCCGGGAAGCGAGCGAAGGTCCCGCGTCCCTGGCGCCGCACCAACCATCCCTCACGGACCAGCGCGTCGATCGCCTTGCGGATCGTGATGCGCGAGACGCCGAAGATGCGCCCGAGCTCGGGCTCGGTGGGTATCTGTGCCCCCGGCTTGTAGGTGCCGTCCTGCACCCACGCACGCACCGTCACATAGACCTGGTGGTAGCGCGGCGCACCTATGCCGTCCTTGGCGCGGCGTACGGGTGGTAGCCCAGGCCCGCGCACCGGGCGGCTCAATCGAGCACCAGACCACCGGACACGTTCATCACCGTGCCGGTCACGAACGCCGCATCGGGATGCAGCAGATAATCGACCGCGTGCGCGACATGCCGCGGCTCACCGAGCCTGCCGAGCGGCACCGCCGCCCGAAGCTGCGCAAGCACCTCGGCGGTGAATCGGCCCGACACCATCGGGGTGTCGATGGGACCCGGCGAGAGACAGTTCACCCGGATGCCCTGCGACGCCCACTCACGGGCCAGATATCGCATGAGGTTGACGAGGCCCGCCTTGGCGACCGCGTACGCAGGACCGGACAGCGCGCTACCGCCGTTGAACGCGTTCGTCGACGCGGTGAGCGTCAACGAGCCGCGGGTCGCCGCGAGATGGGGATGGACGATCCGCGCGAGCGCGGCCGCCGACCCGAGGTTCACCGCGAGCAGTGCGTCCCATTCCGGACGATCGACCACATCGATGGGCCCCCTGCCCGCCCGGCCGGCCAGATGGACCACATGGTCGAGACGCCCGAAGTCCGTCACCACACGCGCCACGGCGGCCTGCACCGCCTGTTCATCGGTGACGTCGAGCGGGAAGGCGGTGACCGGTCCCGCGCAGGGCAGGTCGGCGAGCGCCGCATCGGTGGCGACCACCGTGAGCCCGCGTTCACGCAACCGGCCAACCACCGCACGGCCGATGCCGCCCGCGGCACCGGTGACGAGGACCACCTCCGAGGAGCGCATCGCCGACGCCGTCACGCCGCCGCGCGACCGACCAGCCGCGAGTGGATGCCGTCCAGCATCGACCATCGCATCTCGGCCGAGGCGCGCACCGCCGCGATCGCGCGGCGCTGCAGCTCGGGCGTGGTCGCGTAGCGCGCCGTGAGCTCCAAGCCGACATGCGCGTGCCCCGTGTCCCCTTCGATATGCACATGGAAGAACTCCATGTCATCGTCGCTGAAACCCATCCGGCGCATCGCCTCGACATATCGCGGGTACAAGGTCGGCAACTGGCCCTCCAGGGCCACCATGATGCCGGCGCAGGACTCGGCGATGTGCCGGATCCCCGCGAGCTCCCAGATCCACGACCGCATGGCGCGGGTTGTGGCCAACACCTCGCCCGCTTCCTCGGCGCGCAGGATGCGCTCGTCGGCGACACCACAAGCCCGGGCGAACTTGCGCAACAGATCGGGATGGCGCTTCTCGGGACAGGCCGGCATCTCCTCGCCCAACAGGTTCTCGAGCAGGTGCTGCCGCGCATCGAGGTCCGGCAGACGCGCGTAGAGCTGTGCGAACTGCTGCGGTATCGGGTCGATGTAATAGAAATGCTGGATCGCCCACTCGCCGAGCTGCGCGCGGCTGAGCTCCCCCGCGCCCCAGGCGCGGCTGAAGGGGTGACCGCCGCCGTGCCGCGGTTGCCGTGCCGCTTCGAGCGCGGCGAAGAATTCGGCGTTTCCCGACATCATCGTCCCTCCTTTTGCCGTTGCAGCGCTGCCGCCTCGGCGATGATCTCCGATGCCCGTCGACGCGCCGACTCCGGTACGGTCGAGGGTCTGCTGCCCGGACTGCGCCGCGTCGCGTCGATGCCCAGCTTCGAGGTCGTCGGTCCGGGCGGGTCGAGCGACGGGTCGAGCGCCGAGCCCGACAAGCCTTCGAGGATGATCGCATCGCGCGACCATTGGACGCGGGTGGCGAGCGCCCACTCGAGAGAACCCGGCGAGAAGATGTCCACATCAGCGCCGACCGCGAGCACCGTCTTGACACGGCGATACGACAACGCCGCGAGCAGCGCGTCACGCGCTTCGCCAGGCGCGGGAGAATCGAGCTGAAGCACCGCATGGAATCGACGGCCCTCGGTGGGCACATGGACATTGACCAGGGACGGCGCGACCTGCCGGACGAGCTCGAACAGCCTGCCCTCCATCACGAGGTTGTCCGGGACGAGCATGTCGGCGAGCCCCGATCCGTAGTCGTGGTACATCGCGTCGCTGCGTCGTGTGATGCAACCGACCTCGACCAATGGCGCCTCGACCTCGCCGCCGAGAAAACCGGTGTACTCGCCGAAGGGGCCGTCGAGCGAGGTGCGGCCAGGTCGCGCCCACCCTTCGATGACGATCTCGGCGTCCGCGGGCACCATCACGCGATCGCCATGCATCACCGAGGGTACGAGCCGCAGCGGCTCACCGATCACGCCGCCGGCCGCTTCCCAATGGCTTTCCGGATAGCGCAGCTTGGCCTGGGTACCGAGCAACACGGCGGGATGGTGCCCGATCCAGAACGCCACCGGACAGGCTTCGCCGCGGGCGTGGAACTTGCGCAGGTTGCGCGCGTTGTGCGACGCGGGGTACGGGAACCAGGTCATCTCGCGCGGACCTTTCACCCAGCAACGCTGGATGGCGGTGTTGTCGATCCCGGTGTCCGGGTCGTAGGTGGTCGCATGCGCGGCCGTCAGGTACGGACCCGGCTCCGTCTCGTGCTGCGTGAGCACCGGCAGCGTTCCCAGACTTGCTTCTTCACCGCGCCACACCATCTGCTGGACGGGCGCCTGCTCGCGTGCGATCACGACCGGCGGGATCGGCGTACGGCTGCGGGCCGCGAACGCTCGCGCGACCTGCCTCGGGTCGTCGATGCCGAGCGCGCGTGCGGTGAGCCGTCGACTGGCCGTGAGGTTGGTCACGACCGGGATCCGCGACGGCGTGCCGTCGACACAGGTGATGTCACGCGCGATCAACACCGGATGGCGACCGCGGGCATCCAACTCATGCTGCAGCGCGGTCAATTCATGACGCGGCGACACCGCGCCCGGGATCTCCCAGACAGCCGTTGCGTTCTCGGCGAGGAATTGGCGCAGGTCGGTCATATCGTTATAGTTCCATGATGACATGTCCTCTTGCCTGCCGCCAACGCAGCGCCGAGGATGACACCCTCTGATCGAACCTCGGAGCCAGGATGACCGCTTCGCCGCCCCGCCCGCAGCAGATCCCCGCACGCGTCACCAGCATCATCGCCGGATCCGCGTTGCCCGCGGACCTGCCCGGCCATGACATCCCGGTCGTCAATCCGACGACCGAAGAGGTCATCTCGACGCTGCGGGAAGCCGACGCCGCCGAGGTCGACGCCGCGGTCCGCGCGGCGCGCAAAGCCTTCGATGAAGGGCCTTGGCCGCGGATGGACATCAACACCCGCAAGGACATCCTTTATTCCGTCCGCGATCACCTGCGCAGACACGCCGAAGAACTCGCCTGGCTCGAGTGCACCAACGCCGGCCTGCCGCTGGCGAGCGTGCTCTGGCATGTGCAGCGCATGGCGCGCAACTTCGAGTTCTTCGCCGAGGTCGCGAGCACGGCGCGCGGCGAGACCTACAACCAGACGGCAGGCTTCCTCACCATCGTCACCCGAGAACCCAAGGGCGTCGCCGCCGTCATCTCGCCCTGGAACGCACCGCTCGCGCTGTCCTCCATGCGCGTCGCGACCTGCATCCCGTTCGGTAACACCTGCGTCCTGAAACCGTCGGAGTTCACGCCGTTGTCGGTGCGCCGTATGGTCGAGGTGATGCACGAAGCCGGGCTGCCGCCGGGTGTCGTCAACCTCGTCAACGGACGCGGCAGCGTCACCGGTGACGCGCTCGTCAGCCATCCGGGCATCGACATGGTCGGCTTCACGGGCGGCACCGCCACCGGACGCGCCATCGCAGCGACGGCCGGGCGCAACCTCAAGCCGGTCGCTCTCGAACTCGGCGGCAAGTCGGCCAACATCATCTTCGGGTCCGCCGATATCGAGCGTGCGCTCGACGGCGCGCTCGCCGGCATCTACGGCAACAACGGCCAGCAATGCCTCGCCGGGTCCCGCATCCTGGTCCAGCGCAGCATCGCGGACCGCTTCATCGAGCGGTTCGTCGAACGCTCACGCCGCATCCGGCTGGGCGATCCGCTCGACCCGTCCTCCGAGATCGGACCGCTGTGCTTCCGCGGACATATGGAGCGCGTGCTGTCGTATGTCGACATAGCACGCGCCGACGGCGCGACGCTGCTGACCGGCGGACGGCGGGCGCAGACACCCGAGCGTGGCTGGTTCGTGGAGCCTACCGCCGTGCTCGCGCCGCACAACGACGCCCGCGTCTGCCGCGAGGAGATCTTCGGACCGTTCGCGACGCTGCTGACCTTCGACACCGTCGACGAGGCGATCCGCATCGCCAACGACTCGACCTTCGGGCTCGTGAGCTATGTATGGTCCGACGACCTGCCGACCGTGATGCGCTGCGCACGCGACATCCGTGCGGGGACCGTGTGGGTCAACACGCCGCTGATGCGCGACCTCCGGGCGCCGTTCGGCGGTTTCAAGGACTCCGGCATCGGACGGGACGGACCGCAGACGAGCATGGATTTCTTCACCGAGATCAAGTCGACCATAATCCCGGTCGACGCCGTCCAGATGCATCGTTACGGCGCATGATGCCGCCCTCGGGAAACGCGACATGATCGACCTGCACACCACCGCGACCGCCAACGGCTACAAGGCATCCATCATGCTCGAGGAGGTCGGTCTGCCCTACCGCGTGATCGCCTACGACCTGAGCAAGGGCGAGCACATGAAGCCCGAGTACCTCGCGCTCAATCCGGTCGGCCGGGTGCCCACGATAGTCGACCATGATGCGGCGGGCGGGCCGTTGTCGGTCTATGGGTCGGCCGCCATCCTGCTCTACCTCGCCGAGAAGACCGGTCAGCTCCTGCCGTCGTCGGCGGCGGAGCGCGCCCGGACCTACGAGTGGCTCGGTGTCGTCTCGAGCGATATCGGACCGGCCTACAGCGGCCAGTTCGTCTTCAACATCATCGCGCCGGAGAAGCAAGCCTGGGCGATCGATTTCTATGACCGGCTCTGCCTGCGCCTGCTCGGGCCCATGGAGACCCGGCTCGGCGCGTCACGATTCCTCGCCGGCGACGGTTACAGCATCGCCGATGTCATCGCCTATCCTGTCGCCGCGGTCTCGATGAAGCGCTTCCCCGGCGGCCTCGACGCGCATCCGCATATCGCGCGCTGGGCCGGCGAGGTCGGTGCGCGGCCCGCCGTGCAGCGCGGCATGAAGATCCCGCGCTGAGCCGTCGACGCCGCTGCGTCCCTGCCTGACCACACCCCCCAAGGAGTTCCGATGCCCATCGCCCACATCAACGGTCACGACACGTACTACGAGGTGCTCGGTCAGGGCGACCCGGTGCTGTGCATGGGCGGCTGGGGAACCTTCTGCCACGAGAACCATCACCATCTCGCGCGTGGCCTGCTCGACCGCTATCAGGTGATCCTGTTCGACTACCGGGGCATCCGCGACTCCGGCGACGACCTCGCCGTGCCCTCGACGATGGCGCTGCACGCCGATGACGCGATCGCGCTGCTCGACCACCTCGGCCTGAAGCATGTCCATCTGGTCGGTCTCGTCGGCATGGGCGCCTGCGTGGCGCAGGAGATCGCGATCCGTCGACCCGACCTTGCGCGCAGCATGCTCAACACCGGCGCGTGGTGCGAGATGGACGACTTCCTGCGCGAGCAGCTCGAGATGTTCCGCTGGATCCATCGCGATCTCGGCTTCCTCCCCTTCCAGAAGGCCGTCACGCTGCTGTCGTTCACGCCCGAGTACTACAACGCCAACCACGCCAAGCTGCTGGGACCCGAGGGCGGCTGGAAGGAGCTCAACGGTCGCTTCACCGCGCACTCGCGCCTCGTGGACGCCTGCGTCGGCTTCGAGTCGCGCAGCCGGCTGCATCTCGTACGCTGCCCGACGCTCGTGATCCATGCGGCGCTCGACCAGGTGACGAGCCCGCGCACCACGCTGCCCATCGAACGGGCCATCCCGGGCGCCATCGGCGAGACCTGGGACGACCTCGCGCATGTGGTCGCCGGCAAGGAGCAGAAGATCCGCTTCGCCAACCGCCTGTTCGAGTGGCTGGCATCGACGTGATCGGAAGCGTGCCCCTCGGCTGGCATACCCGGCCGTCACACTGAGGAAACGGGCATGTTCTCATCGCTCGGTCCCGGTGTACGCACGCTGCTTTTCGTCTGCATCGTGCTCTTCCTTCTCGAGCCGCTGACGCCTGCGATCCTCGACGGCTTCGCGCTCTGGCCGGTGAGCGCGGGGTTCCAACCGTGGCAGCTGCTGACCTACGCCTTCCTGCACGGCAGCCTGCTGCATCTGACTTTCAACATGATCGGTCTGATCAGCTTCGGGCGCGAGCTCGAGATGTGGTGGGGCACGCGCCGATTCCTGCAGTTCTACTTCGGCTGCGTCCTTACCGCGGCCCTCGTGCAGCTCGCCGTCACCTCCTCGACCGGGAGCCTCCTGCCGACGGTGGGCGCCTCCGGCGGGCTCTACGGCCTGCTGCTCGGCTTCGCCGTGATGTTCCCGAAACGACGCGTGCTGCTGCTGATCCCGCCGATCCCCATGCCCGCCTGGTTGTTCGCGTTGCTGTTCGCCGTGCTGGAGCTCGTGCTGGGCGTCACCGGAACGGCGAGCGGCATCGCCCACTTCGCGCATCTCGGCGGCATGTTGGGCGGCGGCTGGATGCTGTGGCGTTGGGCTCGCAGCGCGCCGCCGCGCTGACCGCCGCGCGGGGCCGGGCCCGACGCCCGTTCAACGACCCCAAAGATCGATGCGCCGCCAGCGTTCGCTGCGCCATCGACGGTACATGAGCGTGCCGAGCAGCATGGCGTAGGCCATCAGCGCGATCCAGCCGCCGAGCGCGCCGAGCCCCGCCTGCGGCAGCCCGGGAACCCAGGCCTGCTCGGCCGTGAACACGAGGGTGTGCGCCAGCGGTAGGAAGAACAGCCACGACAACAGCAGCGCCGTGCGCGCCGGCATGGCCGTGTCTCCGGTCGCCCGCAACGCGAAGCTCGATCCGAAATAGAGCCCGTCGAAGAACTGGTACGCCGCCGCCGGCCAGAGCAGCAGCAGCGCGAGTGCGATCGCCTCGCCCGCCGACGCGTCTCCGCCCGCGAGGAACCCCGGGAGCAACCACGGCGACAGCAGCAGGAGCAGCAGCGCCATGCCCAGCATCAGCCCGGCGCAACAACGCGTGACGAAGGTGCCGATCTGCGCGGCCCAGTCGCGGTCGCCCGCGCCGATGGCCTGCCCGACGACGGTGGTGCCCGCCGAGGCCAACCCCAGCGTCGGCATGTAGGCGAGCGATGTCAGCATCATGACGACCTGCGTGGCCGCGGCGCCTACATTGCCGACCTGCGTCACCATCATCTGCATCAAGGCCACCCCGAGGACGTCGGCGGCGTAGGTGACACCCACCGGCAGACCTACGGCGAGCTGACGGCGGATGATGGACGGCGTCGGTCGCCATACGAGCCGGGTCCGGTAGCGGCCCGCGTACCGCGGTCCGAGGAAGAACGCCGCACCGACGAGGAGCCCCAACGCCTGCGCGGCATTGGTGCCGTACGCCGCACCCGCCATGCCGTACCCGAGCTCGGACATGAAGTAATGGTTGGCGGGTATGTTGGCGAGCAGCGTCACCACGGCGACCATCAGCGTGATCCGCGTCGCGCCGATGCCGTTGAAGAAGCTCATCATCGCCCACCCGAGCGTGCCCAGCACAGCGCCGTACATGCGCGGTTCCCAGTAGGCGATCGCCAGACCCTGGATCGACGGGTCGAGCGAGAACGGGCGCAGCAGCGCGACGCCCGACCACGCGACGAGCGCGAACAGCGGCCAGCACGCGAGCCCCGCCCAGATGCCGTTCCAGGCCGCCTGCGCCGCCCTGACCCGGCGCCCACCGCCGTAGGCCTGGGACACGAACGACTGCACCGCGAATCCGACCCCGCCCAAGAGGAAGATCACGGCGGTCATCAGCCAGTAGATCGACCCCATCGCCGCCACCGCCTCGGTGGATATGCGGCCGATGAACCAGGTGTCGGTGAGGTTGAGCGCCGCCTGGATGGCGTTGGTGACCATCAACGGTGCAGCGAGTCGCAGCACCGCTCGCGCATCCACGCGCCTGCGCCCGTCGGCCCCGATCCGGACCGCCGGCAGCGTCGTCGTCGCGTCGCTCATGTCCCGGGCGTGCTGCCGACGCCTTCACGGCGGCTGAACACCGCGGCGAGCCACAGCGCCACGGCCAGCATGAGCAAGCTCACGCCGGCGAGGCTCCATGCCACGCCTGCCAGACCGAGACCCGCCACCAGCGGGTAGGTCAATTGGCTCAGACTGTCGCCACCGCGCTGCAGGACGGTGTCGATGAGGCTCTTGCTCTTGAACTTGCTCTCGGGGTTCAGGACCGTGAACAGCATCTCGCGTGTGGGCTTGAAGAGCCCGTAGTCGATGGCGCGGCGCAGGACCTGCGTCGCGATGAGCACGGCGCCGACCGGCGCAAGCGCGAGCAGCAGGAACGAGCCCAGCAGCAGCACGGGTACGGCGCCGAGCGCTGCACGCAATCCGCCACGGGCGGCGAGCCATCCCACGATGCCCGCTTGGAACAGCAGCGCAAGACCGTTCGTCGCCCAGTCGATCTTCGCGAACAAGGCCGCCCGCGACTCGAGCGTGGTGTACGCCGCCTCGACATACTTGGCCTGCTCCTGATACATGAAGCCGCCGATGATCTGTCCGAGCACGACGATGCCGGCGATGGCGAGCAGATACGGCGAGGTCACGAGACGCCTGATGTCGTCGATGGCCCGACCGCCGACCGGCAAGGCGAGGCGTGCCGCGGGGTCGAGCCCTTCGCTGCGCGCCTCCGCCGCCTGCGCGCGGTGCCCGAGCGCCGCGGCGACCAACAGCAGTGTCACCGCGATCACGATGACCACGGTCGCGCCGACCCTTTCGACGAAGAGGCTGTTGAACATCGGCCCGAGGATGGCGCCGATGCTCCCGCCTGCGGCGATGAAGCCGAAGACCCGCTTGGCCGAGCCGGACCGCCAGGCATCGACCATGACGCTCCAGAACACGGAGACGATGAAGAGATTGAGCGAGGTCACCGACACCCAATAGACGGCCGGGAGCAGCTTTCCGCCCGGCATGGCCTGCATGCCGAAGGCGAGACCGAGGAACAGCAGCGCGACCGCCGAGTAGATCGCCGGGAACATCGATCGGCGCGGCAACCGGGCGACGACGAACCAGTAGAGCGGCAGCACGACGACCATGACCGCCAACGCGATGTAGAACAGCGTCGCGATGTGTTCGCGGCCGACCTCGAGCGCGTACGCCTCGCGCAGGCTGCGCAGCATGTAGTAGCCGCAGAGCAGGAACAGGTACGCCGCGCCGGAGGCCAGCACGGCACGCCCTTCACCCGGGCGCAGCAGCCACGCCGCATCGATCCTGAAGCCGTCGCGCGACCCGCCCAGCCGCGCGTCGCGTCCGTGCGGATCGGATCCGCTCACGGTGTGAGACCGTCGATGACGAGCGCGAGCGTACCGCCCTTGCCGACCGTGTGACTGACGCGGCCGATCGGGTCGCCCGCCTTCGGCGTCGCGCTGCCGTCGGCCGAAACCTTGGCGGACACCTCGACCGTCTGGCCGTCCGAGAACGCGAGGCCGGGCACCATGCTATCCGCCGCCGTCAAGGTGACCGACGCCGGCAGCACCGCAGGCAGACGCTTCACTGCGAGCGGCGGCCCCGGGCGATCCGGCGCGCGCACGAACACGAACAGGGTGGCGCCCGCCGTCACCCGCGATGCCAACGCCGGTGCGACAGACACCGTCACGCTGATCATCGGACCGCCCGCGACCGCCTCCGAAGGTTGGGCTGCCGATGTTGCGGCGGCGTCGGTCGTCGGCGCGGAAGATGCGGCCTCCGGACTCTGCGGCGTCGCCTTCAACACGGCGATCTGCCCCTCGATGACACGACGGACGTCATCCGGGGGTTGCGCCGCGAGCATCGACTCGAAGCGCGAGACGGCGAGCGGCACATCGCCGCGGCGCTGTGCCGCGAGCGCACCGAAGAACTGCGCCTTGCCCCAGGTGGGATCGAGTTCCAGCGCTCGTTCGAAGAGACGCGCGGTACGGTCGTCCATCTTGCCGTCGGCCTGCAGCAACATCGCCTCGGCCATGCCGAGCACGGCCTCGGCGCTCCGACCACCCTCGAGACGGTCGGCGCGCTGGTACGCGCGCACCGCAAGCGGATACTGGCCGAGCGCGGTCTGCGAACGGCCGAGCATCAGCCAGCCTGCGAGATCATCAGGCTCCTTCTCCAGACGGCGAGCGAGCTTGGAGACCATGGCCGCCGGGGTCTCGCCCTGCGGCGTCTCCGGCCAACCCCACCGGCTGGACCACAGGTAGATGGCCGAGCCGCCGACGATGACGAACGCCGCCGTGACCGCTGCCGCGGTCCGACCCGCACCCGGACCGACGCCGCGCCCCGACCCGCGCCACAAAGGCCAGATGATCGCGATCGCGGCGGCGACGGCAAGCGCGAGCGCCAGCACCCAGAAGAGGATCATGTCCGTCGGTCCTCGCGTCGTGCTGCGCCCATATCCTGGCCTGTATCCGGTTCGGTGGGATCGACGTCGGCGAGCGATGCGCGTCCGCGGATGATGCGCAGCGCGACGAAGATCCCGAGCAGCAGCAGCAGCACCGGCGTGACCCAGAGCCACGCCGTCTGCGCCGTGAAGCGCGGCCGGAACAGGATGAAGTCGCCGTAGCGTGAGGCCAGATGCTCACGGATCTCGGCATCGGTCTTGCCCGACGCCAGCAGTTCACGCACCTCACGGCGCAGGTCGCCGGCGAGGCTCACCGGCGAATCGGCGATGGACTGGTTCTGGCACTGCATGCAGCGCAGTTCGTGGGTCAGCGCGCGGTAGCGCTCCTGCAGGACGGGGTCCGGCAGTTCGACGGGGTCGATGGCCCACGCGACCGGCGAAAGGACGAGCCAGAACGCGAGCAGGACCGGGACGATACGACGGCTCATCCGACGGCACCCGCCGGCTTGGGGATGCGGGACAGGAACTGCCGCGCCCACACCTCGCGCGTCATCGCGCCGACATGGCGGTAAACGACGATGCCGCGCTCGTCGATGAGAAAGGTCTCCGGCGCGCCGTAGACGCCCCAGTCGATGGCCACACGCCCCTCACGGTCGGCGGGGATCGCGTCGTAGGGGTCGCCGAGGTCGCGCAGCCAGGCTTGAGCGGCGATGTCGTCATCCTTCCAGTTGAGGCCGACCATCGGGACGACCTCGCTGCGCGCGATCTCGAGCAGCATGTCGTGCTCCACGCGGCACTCAGGGCACCAGGTCCCCCAGACATTGAGCACCCACCAGCGACCGCGCAGCGACGCGGAGTCGAACTCGCCTTGTCCACCGAGCACGGGCAACCGGATCGCGGGCGCCGGCTTGCCGATGAGCGCCGAGGGGATGACATTCTTCTGCGGGGCGCGTTGGATGCCGACGAAGAGCACCACCACCAGCAGCGCGAACAGACCGGCCGGCAGCAGGAAGCGGTTCACGACGACTCGCCCTCGCCCGCGCGCGCATCCGGCGCCTCGCGGCGGTAGCGCCGATCGCAGGCGGCGATGATGCCGCCGATCGCCATCAGCAACGCCGCGAGCCAGACATAGTTGATCAGCGGCCGCACCTGCGCGCGGACGCTCCAACGGCCGGCGCCGAGGTCTTCACCCAGCGCCGCGAAGATGTCCCGGGTCAGCTGCATGTCGATGCCGGCTTCGGTCATCTGCTGGCGCTGCACCCAATAGTTGCGCTTCTCGGGATGCAACAACCCGATCCGCCTTCCGCCCTCGCTCACCACGATCTCGCCGCGCAGCGCGTCGTAGTTCGGTCCCTCGCGCATCTCGAGACCGGTGAGGCGGTACTCGTACTCGCCGACCGTACCGGCCTCGCCCACCGCGAGCGCGAGGTCGCGCTCGCGCGTGTAGGACTCGACCGCGGTGATGGAGACCACGAACAGACCGAGCGAAGCGTGCGCGATCGCCATGCCCACGACGGCGGGTGTCATGGCGAGCTTGCGACGAATGCGGTCGATCGGATCCACGAGCGCGGAACCGATGAGCCACAGACCGAGCGCAAAACCGACCGGCGTGAGCACCTTCGCGCCGCTCCAGGCGCCGAACACGAGCGCGAGCGTGATCAGCACGCCCATCGCCAACGTCACCAGGATGGGGCCACGCCGCTGCGAGATGCGGCCGCGCTTCCAGCCGGCATGCAGGCCGACCGCTGCGAGAGCGATCAGCGGAAGGGTCGGCAGCAGGAAGGTGGGATCGAAGTACTGGCGACCGACCGAGAGCGTCCCGAGTCCGAGCGTGTCCGAGATCAGCGGGGCCATCGTGCCGGCGAACACCGCCGCGGTGGCGACCACCAAGAGGATGTTGTTGAAGAGCAGGAAGGATTCGCGCGAGGTGAACTCGAACCCCGCCTCGCTGCGCAGCCGCGGCGCGCGCCACGCGTAGAGCGCGAGCGCACCGCCCACGATGACCACCAGGAACGCGAGGATGAACATGCCGCGCGCGGGATCCGCCGCGAACGAGTGCACCGACACCAGCACGCCGGAGCGGACGAGGAAGGCACCGAGCAACGACAGCGAGAACCCGAGGATGGCGAGCAGCAGCG
Source organism: Pseudomonadota bacterium (assembly GCA_947459825.1). GTDB lineage: Bacteria > Pseudomonadota > Gammaproteobacteria > Steroidobacterales > Steroidobacteraceae > UBA964. The sequence goes on from CANHFH010000030.1 coordinate 19,588, forward strand.
TCCAGCTCTTGAAGAGGCCGCGCTTCTCGGTGACCGCGAGCGAATGGATGAGCGCGGTGGCGATGAGCCACGGCATGAACGACGCGTTCTCGACCGGGTCCCAGAACCAGTAGCCGCCCCATCCGAGTTCGTAGTACGCCCACCACGAACCGAGCGCGATGCCCACCGTGAGGAAAGCCCAGGCCACGGTGGTCCAGGGCCGCATCCAACGTGCCCAAGCCTGGTCGAGTCGGCCCTCGATCATCGCGGCGCAGGCGAAGGCGAACGCCACCGCCAGACCGACATAGCCCGCATAGAGCATCGGCGGGTGGGCGGCGAGCGCAGGGTCCTGCAGCAAGGGGTTGAGGTCGCGCCCATCCGGCGGCGCCGGGTCGAGGCGCGCGAAGGGGTTGGAGGTGGCGA
>CANHFH010000031.1 GCA_947459825.1 Pseudomonadota bacterium
CATCGGACCGCTGATCACCGCCTGGCTCGCGCAGCGATACGGGTGGCGCGTCGGCTTCATGGCGGCGGGCGTGGGTATGGCGCTCGGCGTCGCGCAGTTCCTGGCGACCCGTCAGCATCTCGGCGGTGCCGGCGCGGCGCCGCATGTCCCCGCTGGCACCGACCTCGGCGGCGCTTGGCGCAACCTCTGGATCGGCTCGGCGATCCTCGGCGTACTGGTGGCCTTGCCCTTCCTCGGCATCGTCAAGGTCTCGCCGATCGAGTTGCAGGCCTACGGCATCTTCGTGATCGTCGGCATGGCTGCGCTCTATTTCGCCTACCTGCTGTTCTTCGCCGGCCTCGACGGCGTCGAGCGCAAGCGGATCCTGGCGCTGATCGTGCTGTTCTTCGCCTGTGCGCTCTTCTGGTCGGGCTTCGAGCAGGCCGGCTCCTCGCTGAACCTGTTCGCCGAGCGCTACACCGACCGCGTGATCGGCGCGTTCACCGTCCCGTCCGGCTGGTTCCAGTCGCTGAACGCGATCTTCATCGTGATCTTCGCACCGGTGTTCTCGGCGATCTGGGTCAACCTCGCGCGGCGCAACCTCGACCCCTCGACGCCCGCGAAGTTCGCGCTTGGCCTCGTCGGCATGGCGATGGGCTTCCTCATGATGTTCTTGGCCGCCCGTGTGGTCGCCGACGGTCTGCCCGCCGCCGCGTACTGGCTGGTGCTCACCTACCTGTTCCACACCTTCGGTGAGCTCTGCCTCTCACCGGTGGGCCTGTCGTCGGTGACCAAGCTCGTGCCGCAACGCTTCGTCGGCCAGAGCATCGGCATCTGGTTCCTCGCCGTATCGCTCGGCAACCTCGTCGCCGGCAAGATCGCCGGCGAGTTCGACGCGGACAACGTGGGTGCGATGCCCGGTCAGTACCTCGACATCTTCTGGTTCGGCATGGTGGCCGCGGTGGTGCTGTTGCTCGTCAGCCCGCTGGTCAGGCGCTGGATGGGTGGCGTGAAGTGAGCGCCGGATCGGGGGCGTCCACGGGGCCCTCGTCGGCGTCGCTGCCGCCGCAGCTGACCTTCCGCGCGGTCGCGCTGGCCATCGTGCTGGCGATGATCCTCGCGGCCGCGAACACCTACCTCGGGCTGTTCGCCGGCATGACCATCGCCTCGGCGATCCCGGCGGCGGTGATCTCCATGGCCGTGCTGCGGCTGCTCGGCGGCGGCGGCATCCTCGAGAACAACATCGTGCAGACCGGCGCCTCGGCCGGTTCCTCGATCGCCTCGGGCGTGATCTTCACCATCCCGGCGCTGGTGCTGCTCGGCTACTGGCAGGACTTCAAGTACTCGTGGGTGCTCGCCATCGCGGGCCTCGGCGGCATCCTGGGCGTATTGTTCTCCGTGCCGCTGCGCCGCGCGCTGATCGTCGAGCAGAAGCTCGCCTTCCCCGAGGGCCAGGCCGCCGCCGAAGTGCTCAAGGCCGGCGAGAACCCGTCGCAGGGCATCCGCATCCTCGGGGTGTCCGCGCTCGGCGGCGCGCTGGCCAAGCTGTCCGCCACCAGCGGGCTCAAGCTCATCCCCGATGTCGCGGCCAGCGCCGGCTTCTTCGGCAAGTACCTCGCCTACTTCGGCACCAACCTCTCGCCCGCGCTCATCGGCGTGGGCTACATCGTCGGCCTCAATGTCGGCATCGTGGTGCTCGCCGGTGCGATGCTCTCCTGGAACATCGCCATCCCGCTCTATGTCGCCACCGCGCTGCCCGGCAACGCCGAGCTCGCGCAGGCCGCGGCGGGGCTGCCCGCCGAGGACATCGCCGGTCTCGTCTGGTCGAAGCAGATCCGCTACCTCGGCGTCGGCGCGATGCTGGTCGGCGGCCTGTGGGCGCTGGTATCGCTGCGCCACTCGCTCGCCTCGGGCATCAAGAGCGGGCTCGCCGCCGCGCGCGCCAGCGCCGCCGGCGTCGCGGTCGCGCACACCGAGCAGGATCTGCCGATGAAGTCCGTGCTCATCGGCATCGTGCTCTTCACGCTGCCGCTGCTCGCGCTCTACCAGGCGATCGTCGGCACGCTCGCCGTGAGCCTGCCGATGACCGTCATCATGGTGGTCATGGGCTTCCTCTTCTGCTCGGTGTCGGCGTACATGGCGGGCCTCGTCGGCTCGTCCAACAACCCGGTATCGGGCATCACCATCGCCACCATCCTGTTCTCGGCCGTGATGCTGCTGCTCATGATGGGCAAGGACAGCGCGATCGGTCCGGTCGCCGCGGTGATGATCGGCGCGGTGGTGTGCTGCGCCGCCTGCATCGCCGGCGACAACCTGCAGGACCTCAAGTGCGGCTACATCGTCGGCGCGACCCCGTGGCGCCAGCAGGTGATGCTCGCGGTGGGCGCGGTGAGCAGCGCGCTGGTGATGGCGCCGGTGCTGAACCTGCTCGCCGACGCCTACGGCATCGGTGTCGCCACCGAAGCCAAGCCCAACGCGCTCGCCGCGCCGCAGGCGACGCTGATGGCCTCCGTGTCGAAGGGACTGTTCGGCGGTCAGCTGCCCTGGGACATGATCGCGCTCGGCGCCGTGATCGGCATCGCCATCATCGTGCTCGACGAGGTCCTCAAGGCGCGCGGCTCGAAGTTCCGCACGCCGGTGCTCGCCGCCGCGGTCGGCATCTACCTGCCGCTCGAACTCATGACGCCGATCTTCATCGGCGGCGTGATCGCGTATCTCGTCGAACGCCACCTGCGCCGCAAGGGCGTGGATGAGGCCGGTCTCGAGCGCGCCAACCGCAAGGGCCTGCTGTTCGCGGCCGGCATGATCACGGGCGAGGCGCTGATGGGCATCGGCATCGCGATCCCGATCGTGTCCTCGGGCAGCGCGGATGTGCTCGCGTTGCCGGAGAGCCTGCGCTTCGGCGAGCTGCTCGGTCTGACGGTGGTCGCGGTGCTGGCGCTGTGGCTCTACCGGACCGCCACCGGACGCGACGCAGCGGACACCGCGAAGCGTTGAGCGTGCGTTGACCGCGCCTTGACCACCGCCGCGCACCGCTCGAGGCTGCTGCTCTGCCTCGCGACGGTGTACCTCGTCTGGAGCTCGTCGTTCCTCTTCACCAAGATCGGCGTGACCAGGCTGCCGCCGTTCCTGTTCGGCAGCGTACGGTTCATGGTCGGTGGAGCGCTGCTGTTCCTGTTCGCGCGGCTGTCGGCGGTCCGCCGCGGCGAAGCGGCGCTGCCGGTCATCGGCGCTGCGGAGTGGCGGCGCGCAGCGGTGGTCGGCTTCTTCACCGTGCTGGTCTCGAACGGCTGCAACATGTGGGGCCTGCAGACGGTGACCTCAGGCGAAGCCGCGCTGCTCGGTGTCGGGGCCACCTTCCTCATCACTCTGCTCGGTACGATGGGTCCGCGCGCCCATCCGCTCACGAAGCCCGTGCTCGCCGGTCTGCTGATGGGCGTGGTCGGCCTCTACCTGGTGGTCGACCCCGGCAGCGCATCCGCCGCGGAGGACGCGGGTCACGCCCTCGCCGAAGCGGTGATCCTGATCGGCTGCGCCGGCTGGGCGGTCGGCACGATCTACCAACGCAATGCGGCGATACAGCTCGACCTCATGAGCTTCACGGGCCTGCAGATGATGCTCGGCGGCGCGCTGATGGCGGTCCCCGCGCTGGTCGGCGGCGAGCCTGCGCGGTGGAACTGGGATCCCGCGGGTCTCGCTGCGCTCGCGTGGATGACCATCATGAGCTCCTGCATCGCCTATTCGGCGTTCGCATGGCTCTCGGTGAACGCCACGCCCGCGCAGATCGGCAGCGCGGGGCTCGTCAACCCCGCGCTCGCCGCGCTGCTCGGCTGGTGGGCGCTCGACGAGCGCCTGACCGCCGCGCAGATCCTGGGCATGGGCGTCATCCTGGTCGGGGTGCTGCTCGCGACCTGGCCGGGCATCAGGGACAGCGTGCCACCAGCGGCTCCGCGCGCAGACGCGTGAGGTCGACGGCCGTCGCGGTGCGCCGCTCGGCCGGCGGGAAACGGATGACCGCGACCATGTTGCCGCCCTCGGCGTCGCGGATGTTGGTCAGGCCCTCGTAGCGCAGCAGCACCTGGTCGGCCTTGCGGTACGACACCTCGATGTAGGGCAGCAGCCAACCGAAGACGCCGCTGAGGTTGAGGCGGATCACGCTCGCCGCCGCGCCTTCCACGGTCCTGTCCGCCTGCTTGCGCACCTTGAAGCTCAAAGAATCGAGGCGGCTCGGGATCAAGAACGGGAACCGCACCGTCTTGCCGGCCTCGAGCTCGGCCCAGTGCCGGCGCACGAACTCGTCGAACCCCGCGTCGGAGACGATGGCCGCGCCCGCCGGCACTGCCGCCTCGCGCTGCGGAGAACGCGCGTCCTCCTTGACGAACACGCGCGGCCCGGCGGGTGTGCGCCGCAGACCCTCGACATGGCCGTTGCGCGCGTCGGTGAGCTTGAACTCGGGTTGCTCGCGCGACGCGCCGTAGGTGAGCTCCTTGCGTGCGAACGCGGGGCCGTCGGCCGAGCAGCGGTAGAGCACCACCCGCGCCTCGCCGACCTTGCCGGCGTCGCGGACATGATGCGACTCGACATAGAGCAGCCGACCGTCATCGCGCGAGCGCGCGTAGCCGTTGAAGGCGAGGTCGGCGGCCACCGCCGTCGCCGGCCCGGAGACCGTGACCGACAGCGCGACCGCGATCACGGCAGCGATGACGCGCGCGGAGAGGCGCGGCATCGGGTTCAACGCCCCAGGCGTTCGAGGCCCTTCGGGCCGATCAGCCAGGAACCGATCCAGCCGGTGATGCTCACGATGACCGCGCCCCAGAACGCCGGCCCGAAGCCCGCGATGTCGAAGCCGGGGATGATCTTGGCGACGAGCAGCAGCATCGCCGCGTTGACCACGAGCAGGAACAACCCGAGCGTCACCAGCATGATCGGGAAGGTGAGCACCACCGCGATCGGCCGGACGAAGGCGTTGACGACGCCGAGCAGCGCCGCCGCGAGCAACAGCGTCGTCGGGTCCTTGATGTCGATGCCGTCGACCCAGCTCGAGGCCAACCAGAGCCCGAAGGCGGCGATCACGGCACGCAGAACGAATCCGGTCATGGGGGATCCTCCAGGATGGTCTTGCCCTTGCCGGATTGTGCCACCGCGCTACACTCGGTGCAGCGTCGTCCGCGGTGCCGCCTCGGCCCGCGACGACGAAAAAACACCGATCAGGGGGTTCCATCATGTCAGAAGCCATCGTTCCGGCCGCCTACGCGCCGGTCTTCGTCGTCATGCTGCTCGCGCTGCTCGAGTACTTCTGGTTCTCGATCGCGGTCGGCCGCGCCCGTTACCGCTACGGCGTGAAGGCGCCGGCCACCTCGGGCAACGAGGACTTCGAGCGCGTCTACCGCGTGCAGATGAACACGCTCGAGCTTCTGGCGATCTTCCTGCCCTCGCTCTGGGCCTTCGCGCTGTTCGTGAGCCCGACCTGGGCGGCGGGCCTCGGCGTGGTGTTCATCGTCGGCCGCCTGCTCTACTTCCTCGGCTATGTGAAGTCCGCGGACAAGCGCAGCCTCGGCTTCGGGCTGTCGATGTTCCCGACGCTGTTCCTGCTGATCGGCGGACTGGTCGGCGCGGTGCGCGCGATGCTCGGCTGAGGTCAGCCGCGGCCGCGCAGCGCGATCCACAACATCGGCAACAGCGATCCGACGATGATCACCAGGGTCACGATGCCGAAGTTGTCGCGGATGATCGGGATGTTGCCGAACAGGTAGCCGCCGATCACGAAGGTCAGCACCCAGGAGATGGCGCCCAGCACGTTGAACAGCTGGAAGCGCCCGTACTGCATGCGGCCGACGCCGGCCACGAAGGGCGCGAAGGTGCGCAGGATCGGCAGGAACCGTGACAGCACGATGGTCTTGCCGCCGTGCTTCGAGAAGAACGACTCCGTGCGCTCGAGGTGCTCCACGCGCAGCAGCCGATAGCGGCCGCTGAACGCGGGTGGGCCGATGTGCTTGCCGATGGCGTAGTTGCAGGTGTTGCCGAGTATCGCCGCGACGATCAGCAGGCCGATGACCACCGGCAGCTGCAGCGTGCCGCTGGTGTCGATCGCGACCAGCGCGCCGACCGCGAACAGCAGCGAATCGCCCGGCAACCAGGGCGTCACCACCAGCCCGGTCTCCGAGAACACGATCAGGAACAGGATGGCGTAGATCCAGACGCCGTACCGCTGCAACAGCTCGACGAGATGGGTGTCGAGGTGGACGAAGAAGTCCAGGAACATCTGCAGCAGCTCGATCATGCGCGCGGCGGTCTCACACCCGCGGTGCGCGGCTCGGGCAGACCGTCACGGCGATGGAGCTCCCACATCTGGCGCAGCTCCTGCACCGCCGCCTTCACGCCGGCATCGAGATGCGGCTCGTCGAAACGCGGCGCGGCGGCGGCGGCGGCGAGCTGCAGGTCCGGGTCGATGCCGCGCTCTTGGATCAGCGTCCCGGAGGGCGTGGCGTAGCGCGAGGTCGTGATCTTGAGCGCGCGGCCGTCGGACAGCGGGATCACGCTCTGCACCGAACCCTTGCCGTAGGTGCGCGCACCGAGCAGACGGGCACGCCCGTTGTCCTTGAGCGCACCGGCGAGGATCTCCGCGGAGGACGCGGAGCCGCTGTTGACGAGCACGACGATGTCGACACCGGCGAGCGTCTGGCCCGGCCGTGCATCCATGCGGAAGCGCGCATCGGCGGTGCGGCCGGTACCGGTGACGATGATGCCGCGCTCCAGCAGCGAGTCCGCCACGGCGACCGCGGCCTCGAGCACGCCACCGGGGTTGTCGCGCAGGTCGATCACCACGCCGCGCAGACCCGGCGCGACCTTGCGCAGCTCCGCGACATGGCCGTCGAAATCCGCCGGCGTCGTCGCGCTGAAGTTGGCGATGCGCAGATAGCCATGACGCTCGTCGAGCAGCATCCCCGAGACGCTGTGCACCTCGACGCGCGTGCGCTCGAGCGCGACCTCGACCACCTCAGGGCTTCCGGCGCGGCGCAGCATCAGCTGCACTAAAGAACCGGCGGGGCCGCGCATCTGCTCGATGGCGGCGGCGACATCCCCGCGCACCGGCGAACCGTCGATGCGCAGGATGATGTCGCCCGCACGGATGCCGGCCCGCCACGCCGGAGAATCGTCGATGGGGCGCAGCACCTTGATGGACTCGCCGTCGGCGACCACCTCGATCCCGATGCCTGGATAGCTGCCGGCGGCGCCGCGGCGGATGTCCTCGTACTCGCGCCGGTCGAGATAGGCGGAATGCGGATCGAGGCTCGACACCATGCCGCGCGCAGCCTCGTCGAGCAGCCGCTCGGGCGGGATCTCATCGACGTATTCGCGGCGGACGCGGCCGAGGATCTCGGCGAGACGCCGTGCCTCTGCGGGAGGCAGCGAGGTCTCGAGCATCGCCAGCGGTCCCGGCTTGGACGCCGCGGGACCCGCCGCCGCGCCGCGCCCGTCCGCATCCTGCGCGGCGGCGCGCGGCGGCACGAGCGCGCGCCATGCCGACGGCAGCGCGAGCGCGGCCGCGATGCCGAGCGCGAGACCGACGCCGACCGCCGCCAAGGTTCGGCCGCGTGTCATGGACGGGGGACCTTCATGGTGGACGACAGTTTACCGGGTATCGCCGGGCATCGTCGGGCATCGCCGGACACCGCCGGGGCGACGCGGCGGAACGCGCCTCGCACAGCGCATGAACGGCGCCTCAAGGCTGACGGGTACGGAACCAAGGCGTCGGGTCGATCGGCTTCGCCGCCTGACGGATCTCGAAATAGAGCCCCGGTGAGGGGCGTCCGCCGGAATCGCCGACCGACGCCACGGGATCGCCGGGCGACACCACATCGCCGACCGCGCGGAACAGCTGCTCGTTGTGCCCGTACAGCGTGAGGAAGCCGCCGCCGTGATCGATGATCAGCAGCAGTCCGAGGCCGGCGAGCCAATCGGCGTAGACCACCCGTCCGCGGTGCACGGCGCGCACCGGCGTGCCGCGGTCGGCGGCGATCATCACGCCGTCCCACTTGAGCGCGCCGGCGCGGCGTTCGCCGAAGCGCGCGGTGACGCGGCCCGTCGTCGGCCAACCGAGTCTGCCGCGCAGCGAAGCGAACGGGCTCTTGCCGTCCGAAGGGAACTGCTGTGCGGCGGCGGCACGGCGCAGCTCGCGCAGCAGCCGCTCGAGCGCCTCCTGCTCGCGCTGCATGCGCTGCAGCGACGCCGCGCGCGCCTTCGATTCGGCGGTCAGCGCGGCCAGCACCTCACCGCGCTCGGAACGAGCCTTGTCGAGGCGACCGACCTCCGAGGACTGGCGTTCCTCGAGCTTGACGATGCGCCGCTGCTCCTCGGCGACCTCGGCGTCCAGCCGCTCGATCTCGCGCACCGACGCATCGATACGCGCCACCTGGTCGGCGCGCGCGCGCCCAAAGAATGCATGATAGGCGAGCAGCCGGTCGGCCTGGGCGGGGTCGCCCTGGTCGAGCAGCATGCGCAGCGGGTCCTCGCGGCCGAGCACATGCGCCGCGCGCGCCTGGGCGGCCAGCGCCTCACGGGTCCGCGCCAGCTCCGCTTCACGGCCGCGACGCTCGTCGGCGAGACCGTCGCGACGGCGCTCGCGCTCGACGCGCTCATCGCGCAGCTTGTCGAGTTCGGTGCGCGCCGCGGCCGCGGCCTGCTCGGCCTGACGCAGACTGCGCGCCAAACGGTCGCGCTCGGCGGCATCGCGCGCGATCTGGCCACGGATGCGTTCGATCTCCCTGCGCAGCCGGTTGAGGTCGGCTTCGGCGCGTGCGGCATCGCGCGGCTGGGCCGCCCGGGGTTCCGCGGGCGGCCGTGACTGGCCCTGCGCGACCCCGCCCGGCAGCGTCAGGGCAGCACAAAGCGTCAACCAAGCCATCCTCGAGGCGCGCATCCGCCGGATTGTAGCCCAGGGCGCGGGCGCGGCCGCCGTCGCGGGGCCGCAGCGGATATACTTGCGGCCATGGAAAAGCTTTCGCTCTACGCCGCAGCGCACCCGTGGCTCGTCGCCCTGACGGTGGTGGCGGCGCTGCTCGTGATCGCCTACGAGGTGCGCGCCCGCCGCGACGCCTTCGCAGCCATCTCCCCGCAGGACCTCATCCGCCTCCAGAACCGGGGTGCGCTGGTGCTCGACCTGCGCAAGTCGGAGGACTACACGGCCGGACACATCGGCGGCGCGCGCGACTTCGACGCCTCGCAGCTGGTCAAGGCGAACGAGTCGCTCCGCAAACACCGCGAGAAGCCCGTCATCGTCTATTGCGATACCGGCTCGACCGGCGCGGCAGCGGCGCGCGTGCTCGCCGGTCAGGGCTTCACCCAGGCCTTCAACCTGCGCGGCGGCATCGCCGCTTGGCGCGCCGACAACCTCCCGCTCGAGCAGGGCGCCGAACCCGCGCGCGGCGGCGCGTCCGGCAAGGGCAGGTCCTGACATGACCACCGTCACGATGTACGCCACCGGCTGGTGCCCGTACTGCACGCGCGCACGCCAGCTGCTCGCCGCCAAAGGCGTGACGGTCGACGAGATCGACATCGAAGCCCGGCCCGACCAGCGCGCGGTCATGATGGAGCGCAGCGGCCGCCGCTCCGTGCCGCAGATCTTCATCGGCGACCGCCATATCGGCGGCTGCGACGACCTCCATGCGCTCGATGCCGCGGGCGGCCTCGACCCCCTGCTCGCCTGACGCCATCGCACCACCTCATCCCGATCAACCACACACCGAGACGAAAATGACCGACCCCGATCCGAAAGCCGACGGCGCCGCTGCGTCGCAGGACGACTCCACCGCCCCCGAGTTCTCGCTGCAGTCCGTGTATCTCAAAGATTGCTCTTTCGAGGCACCGCGCGGCCCGCGGGTCGAGGGCACCTGGAACCCCCAGATCAACCTCGACCTCAACACCGCCGCTGAGGCGCTCTCGCCCGAGCTGCGCGAGGTCGTGCTGACCGTGAGCGTGAGCGCCCGCAACGGCGAGTCCACCGCGTTCATGGTCGAGGTCAAGCAGGCCGGCGTGTTCGGCGTGCGCAACCTCGAGGAAGCGGACTACCGCCGTGCCATCGCCACCGTCGCGCCGAACGTGCTGTTCCCGTACGCGCGTGCGATGGTCGCGCAGCTCGTCACCCAGGGCGGGTTCCCGCAGATGCTGTTGCCGCCGGTCAACTTCGAGGTGCTCTACGCGCGCTCGATGGCCGAAGCGCAGCAGCAGGCGCAGCTCAACAGCTGACCGGATGACGGGCGCCACCGTCACGCCTCTGGCCGTGATCGGTGCGGGCTCCTGGGGCACCGCGCTCGCGATCCAGTTCGCGCGCGCGGGGCACCCCGTCCGCCTCTGGGGTCGCGACCCCGCGCAGCAGGCGGCGATGTCCCGCGATCGCCGCAACGCGCGCTACCTTCCCGACGCCCCTTTCCCGCCGGGGCTCGAGGCCGTCGCCTCTCTCGACACCGCATTGGCCGGCGCGCGCGATGTGCTCGTGGTCGTGCCGAGCCACGCGCTGCGCGAGGTGCTCGGCGCGCTTGCTCCGCAGCTCGCTCCCGAGGTGCGGCTCGCCTGGGCCACCAAAGGTTTCGAGCTCGCCACGGGGCTGCTGCCGCATCAGGTGGCGCGCGAGGTGCTGGGAACGGGCCGTCCGATGGCCGTGCTGTCGGGGCCGACCTTCGCGCGCGAGGTCGGCGGCGGACTGCCCACCGCGATGACCGTCGCTTCAGCCGATGAAGATTTCGCCGCAGCGCTCGCGCAGAGCCTGTCGGCGGGCAGCTTCCGCGCCTACACCTCTCCCGATATCGTCGGCGTGGAGGTCGGCGGCGCGGTCAAGAACGTGCTCGCCGTGGGCGCGGGCCTCGCCGACGGCCTCGGCTTCGGTGCCAACACCCGTGTCGCGCTCATCACCCGCGGTCTCGTCGAGATGACCCGGCTCGGCGTCGCGCTCGGCGCGCGCCGCGAGACCTTCATGGGTCTCGCCGGTCTCGGCGATGTCGTGCTCACCTGCACCGACGACCAGTCGCGCAACCGCCGCTTCGGCCTGCTGCTCGCAGCAGGGCGCAGCGTCGAAGCGGCGCTGGCCGAGGTCGGTCAGGTGGTGGAAGGCTATCTCGCCGCGCGCGCGGTGCGTGCGGTGGCGCAGCGCGAGGGCATCGAGATGCCCATCTGCGATGGCATCTACCGCCTGCTCTACGAGGGTCTGCCGGCACGCGAGGTCGTCAAAGCGCTGCTGTCGCGCCCCATCAAGGCCGAGTTCAGCGAGTAGCGTCGCCCGTCGCGCCCGAGGGCGCGCCCGCCGATACGGTCGCGAAGCCGTTCTGCCGCCACGCTTCGTAGGTCACCAGCGTCACCGCGTTGGAGAGGTTCAGACTGCGGTTGCCCTCGCGCATCGGGATCTCCACCACGATGTCCTCGCCCTGCGCGGTGCGCAGGTCCGTGAGGACATCGGGCGGCAGCCCGCGCCGCTCGGACCCGAACAGCAGCGCATCACCGGGCGAGTACCGCACCTCGTCGTAGCGCCGCGTACCGCCGGTCTCCACCGCCCACCATCGGCGCGTGCCCGCCGCGGCCAACGCCTCACGGCAGGCCGCGAGGTCTGCGTGCACATGCACCGCGGCCATCCAGCGATAGTCGAGACCCGCGCGGCGCAGCGAACGCTTGTCGAGGTCGAAGCCGAGCGGCTTGACGAGATGAAGCTCTGCGCCGGTGTTGGCGCAGAGCCGGATCACATTGCCGGTGTTGGGCGGGATCTCCGGCTCGAAGAGGACGATGCGGAACATGGGCGGCCGATCGCGTTCCGAGCGGCGTCTCAGACCGGCGTCTCGAACCTCACCGGCTCCGACTTCTCGCCCTCACGGCGCGGCCGGATGACGACCGTGCCCGCCATCTTGTCGTGCCAGCCCTGCTTCTTGCGGTCGAAGATCACCCACAACAAGCCGAGGCCGAACGGGATGGTCGCGACGATGTAGCCGAGGTAACGCCCGACGGCCTGACCCGCGGTCAGCGTCTTGCCCGTGGTCGCATCGACCACACGCGCGGCGACGACCATCTTGCCGGGCGTCGCCTGCTTCTTGAGCCAGAACAGCACGACGCCGACGAACGGCAGGACGAACGAGATGAGGAAATCGGGGATGCCCCGGACAGGCTCTTCGCTCTGCACGGTGAAGTACGACGGTCCGTAGACGAGGTACTGCAGCGGCGCGGTGACCAGTCCGATGATGAGCATATCGATCAGCGAGGCGCCGACCCGCGGCCAGAAGTCCACATATTCGAGTTCGGTGTCCTGCATCGCGCGACCCTCCCGGCCACCGGCCGTCTGTGGGCCGTTGCGTCCGATGATAACGCTATAATCGTCGCCATGTCCGCGCCCGCCCCGATGGCCCCCGTCCCGCCCACCGCACCCGGCGCGCCGCCCGCCTCGCTGCGCTACAAGTTCCTGGGGATGGATTTCGCCTCGCCCATCGTGCTGCTGTCGGGCTGCGTGGGTTTCGGCGAGGAGTACACCCGCGTCGAGGGCTTCTCCAACGCCGACTGCGGCGCGGTGGTCCTCAAAGGCACCACGCTCGAAGCGCGTCTCGGCAACCCGCCGCACCGCGTCTACGAGACGCCGATGGGCATGCTGAACGCCATCGGCCTGCAGAACCCCGGCACCGACCATGTGGTGCGCAACATCCTGCCGACCCTCGACTTCAGCGAGACGCGCTTCATCGCCAACGTCTCCGGGTCGACCATCGAGGAGTACGCCGAGGTCACGCGCCGCTTCGACGACTCCCCCATCGACGCCATCGAGATCAACATCTCCTGCCCGAACGTCAAAGAGGGCGGCGTGGCCTTCGGCAACTATCCCGAGATGTCGGCGAGGGTGGTCGCGGCCTGCCGCGCGGTGACGAAGAAGCCCATCATCACCAAACTGTCGCCGAACCAGACCGACATCAAAGAGAACGCGCGCCAGTGCATCGAGGCGGGCACCGACGGCTTCGCGGTGATCAACACCGTGATGGGCATGGCGATCGACGCCAAGACCCGCCGCCCCGTCATCGGCAACATCCAGGGCGGTCTCTCGGGCCCCGCGATCAAGCCGATCGCGCTGCTCAAGGTGCATCAGGTGTACGACGTCGCCAAGAAGCACGGCGTGCCGATCGTCGGCCAGGGCGGCATCATCAACGCCACCGACGCCATCGAGTTCATGATCGCCGGCGCGAGCGCCGTGGGCGTCGGCACTTCGCTCTTCTACGATCCGTTCGCCTGCCGCAAGATCAACGCCGGCATCGACGCCTACCTGCAGAAGCACGGTTTCGCGAACGTCGCCGACCTCGTCGGCACGCTCAGGTAAAGAGCAGCTTCAACCCCGCGATCACCAACACCAAGGCCAGCAGCCGCTTGATCTGCTGGGCCGGCAGACGCCGGCTGCCCATGAACGACCCGATCGCACCGCCGACGAACACCGCCGCGAGCAGGATCGGCAGCTCGTCGGGCAGGTTGCGCGTGCTCGCCCAGTTGCCGAGCAACCCGGAGCTGGAGTTCATCAGGATGAAGAGCGCCGACACCGCGGCTGCGTTCTTCGGCTGCGCCCAACCCATCATCAGCAGCAGCGGCGTGAGGAAGATGCCGCCGCCTGTGCCGGTGAGCCCCGACAGCAGACCGATGCCGGCGCCGCTCGCCAGCGCGGCCGCTCGCGGCACCGACCGCTCGGCCGATGCGGCGGTCTCGGGCTGCGGCGCCTTCGGTTCGGAGAAGAACCGCCACGCCGACCACAACAGCACCAGCCCGAGCAGCAGCGTGAACACCCGCGTCGGCAACGAGATCCAGCCGCCGACGAACGCCGCGGGGACGGCCGTGACGGCGAACGGCCAGAACAGCGCCCAGCGGAAATGCCCCGCGCGCCAGAACTGCCACGCGGCGACGAGCGCCACGAGGATGTTGAGCGCGAGCGCGGTCGGCTTGATCACGGCGGGTGCGAGGCTGAGCAGCGACATCACCGCGATGTAGCCGCTGGCGCCCGCGTGACCCACGGACGAATACAGCAGCGCCACCACGAACAGCGCGGCGCAGAGCAGCATCAGGAACTCGGGCGTCATGGCTGCTTGACGATCACCTTGCGCGTCGGGTAGGCGAAGGCGATGCCGCGCTGGGAGAACTCCGCGTGGATGCGGCGGTTGACCTCGTCGCCGATGGCGATGAATTTGTTGCGCGCCGTCGTGGGGTTCGGCACGAAATAGACCACCTCGTACTGCAACGCCGAATCACCGAAACCGCGCAGCACGCAGTACTCGAAACGCGTCCCGGCGACGCCGGTGACCGCATGCTCGACCAGCTTCGGCACCTCCGCGAGCAGCGCGGGCGGCGTCTCGTAGGCGACGCCGAGCTGGAACAGCGCCCGGCGCTCGGGCATGCGACCCATGTTCCGCACCCGGCTGCGCAGCAGGTCGGCGTTCGACAGGATCACCTGTTCGCCGGACACGCTGCGCAGGCGCGTGCTCTTGACGCCGATGTGTTCCACCGTGCCCTCGATGTCGTCGATGCGCAGCCAATCACCTTCGACGAAGGGCTTGTCGAGCGTGATGGACAGCGAGGCCAGCAGGTCGCCGAGGATGGTCTGCACGGCCAGCGCGATGGCGATGCCGCCGATGCCGAGACCGGCCACCAGCGCCGTGATGTTGACGCCGAGGTTGTCGAGCGCGAGCAGCAGCGCGAGCGCGAACAGCACGATGCGCGCGACGAACATCAGCACGCTCACCGAACCGCTCTGCCGGGTGTCGCCTTCCGCCTCGAGCCGCGCCTGCCGTTTGCGCAGCAGGAACTCGATCATCGCCACGCCCCAGACCGCGGCCTGCAGCCAGGCGACCACCACGATCACCGCCGTCGATATCTTCTCGACGCGATCCGGCAGGACCAGGAAGTGCTCGGCGGCGTAGAGCGCCGCGACGAAGACCCACAACCGCCGGGTGCGCGTGATGAGCAGCAGCACGAGCTGCGCCCAAGGCGGCCGGTCCTCCTTGCGGATGCGCCGCACACGCGCGATGACGAGACCGCGGATGACGGGCAGCAGCACCAACACCCCGACGAAGGCGGCGGCGGCCATCGCCCAGGAGCGCAGCGGGTTGCCCAAGAAGATGTCGTCCAACCATTCCATGCTTCGTATCCCCTTCTCCGTGCCGGCCGTCATCAGTCGGGCAGCGGCATGCCGTCCCGTCGATGCAGGTTGCAGAGCGCCGAGAGCCGTCGGGCCGGCTCCTCACCGAGCCGCGACCACCCGAAGCGCCACTCCCAGCAACCCTCGGCGCGTCCGGGCGTGTTCATGCGGTGACGGCCGTCGAGCCCGAGCAGGTCCTGCAGCGGGATCATCGCCGTGTCGGCCTTGCTCTCGCATGCCGCGCGCACCATGTCCCAGTGGATCTCGCCGCCGTCGGTGGCGAGATAGTCGCACAGATGCCGCCGCTGTTCCGCATCCGCACCCGACCACCAACCCACCGTGGTGTCGTTGTCGTGGGTGCCGGTGTAGACCACGGTGTCCTGCGCGTGGTTGTGCGGCAGATGCGGGTTGTCGATGTCGCCGCCCCAGGCGAACTGCAGCACCTTCATGCCTGGGAACCGGAACCGTCGGCGCAGCTCCTCGACATCGGGCGTGATGACCCCGAGGTCCTCGGCGACGATGGGCAGCGTGCCGAGCGCGCGCTCCATCGCCTCGAACAGCGCGGCGCCCGGTCCCGGCAGCCACTCGCCATGGACTGCGGTCGCTTCGTGCATCGGGATGCGCCAATAGGCCGCGAAACCTCGGAAGTGATCGATGCGCAGCAGATCGAAGGACTCGAGCGCATGCTTCACGCGGGCCACCCACCAGGCGTAGCCCTCGGCCGCATGGGCGTCCCAGCGATAGAGCGGATTCCCCCAACGCTGCCCGGTCGGGCTGAAATAATCGGGCGGTACACCTGCGATCGCGAGCGGATGGCCCGCGTCATCGAGCTCGAACAGCCGGGGATGGGCCCAAGCATCGGCGCCGTGCGACGCCACGAAGATCGGTGCATCGCCGAACATCCGGACACCGCGCGCCCGGGCGTACACGCGCAGCGCCTGCCACTGCCGGTCGAAGCACCACTGCACGAAGCTCCAGAACCGGAGCCGCGGCGCGAGCCGGCGGCGGGCCCGCGCCAAGGCTCCCGCATCGCGGGTCGCGAGCCCGTCAGGCCACGCCTGCCAGCCCGAGCCCGGCTGCGCTTCGTCGAGCGCCATGAACAGGGCGTAGTCGTCCAGCCAGGCGGCGTGACGGTCGCAGAAGAGCGCGAAGTCGGCGCGCGAGGCGGCGTCGGCGCGGTCGTCGAAACGCCGCACTGCGCGCTCGAGACGCGCATGACGCCAAGCGATCGTCGCGGGATAGTCGACCCGCGCGGCGGGGAATGGCCTCGGCGGCACGAGCTCATCCGCCTCGAGCCAACCGCGCTGCGCCAGCTCCTCGAGGTCGACGAGCAACGGGTTCGCGGCGAACGCCGAGGTGCTCATGTACGGCGAGTGGCCGGGTCCGAGCCCGCTGAGCGGCAACACCTGCCACCATCTTTGACCGGCTTCGGCGAGCCAGTCGACGAAACGACGCGCGCCCTCTCCGAGATCGCCGCAACCCTGCGGCCCGGGCAGCGAGGTCGGGTGCAGCAGCACACCGCAGGCGCGCGGCAGTCTCAAGACTCCACCCCGTCCATCATCACGAACATCACGATCCGGTCACCGTCGACGCGCCGTACGCCCTCGCATGCCGCCTCCCGCGGCGCACCGTCCGCCTCTCCGCTGTCGAGCAACGGGCGCCAACGGCCGGGCGGCAGGTGGAAGGACCGCGACGCGCCGTCGCCGTTGACGAGCGCCAGCAGCGGCGGCCCGCCCCGCCCCGGACGACCGATGAGCACCGCGAGCGCACGGTCGGCCGAGTGCCAGGCCGCCGGATCGAGCATACGGTCGTCCGCGTCCGACCAGGACACATCCGCGACACCCTGCCCGTCCGGCATGCCGTCGTACCACCGGTCGGCGAACGGCAGCCGCTCGCGGCGCAGACGCGAAACACGCGCCACGAACGCGATCAGCGCCTCATCGACGGAGGTCCAGTCGAGCCACGCGGTCTCGTTGTCCTGGCAATACGGGTTGTTGTTGCCGCGCTGGGTATGGCCGGTCTCCGCGCCTGCCGCGAGCATGGGCGTGCCTTGCGCGAGCAGCAAGGTCGCGAGCAGCGCGCGCTGCGCCCGCGCGCGCGCGGCGCCGACCGCTGCGTCGTCGGTCTCGCCGACGACACCGAAGTCGTCGCCGTGCTCATGCGCGTGGCCGTCGCGGTTGCCCTCGCCGTTCGCCTCGTTGCGGCGATGCGGATAGGTGACGAGATCGCGCAAGGTGAAGCCGTCGTGCGAGACCACATAGTTGACCGAGTCGGAGGGAAGACGCCCCGCACGGTGGAACACATCGCTCGAGCCGCAGAGCCGCAGCGCGAACTCGCCGCGCGTGACCTCGCGCCGCAGCCACCAACGGCGCATGCCGTCGCGGAAGCGGTCGTTCCACTCGGCCCAACCCGCCGGGAAGCCGCCGAGACGATAGCCGTCGGGCCCCACATCCCATGGTTCGGCGATGAGACGCTTGCCCGAGAGCAGCGGGTCCTGCGCGATCGCCCGGAACAACGGCGCGTCCGCCGAGAAGCCGTGCTCGCCGCGGGCGAGCGCCGGCGCGAGATCGAAGCGGAAGCCGTCGACGCCCATGTCGTCCGCCCAGTGCCGCAGGCTCGCCATGACGAACTGCAGCACCGGTGGCCGCGCGAGGTCGAGCACGTTGCCGCAACCCGAATCGTTGACATACCGTTCCGGTCGCTGTGGATCGAGGCGGTACCACGAGGCGTTGTCGAGCCCCCGCCAAGACAATGTCGGGCCGTGCTCATCGCTCTCGCAGGTGTGGTTATACACCACATCGATGATCACCTCGATGCCGGCGCCATGCAGCGCGCGCACCATCGCGCGGAACTCCTCGCGTACGGCCGCACCGTCGACCGGCCTGCCGGCGGCCTCCGCCGCGCGCGCCGCGGCCGCATAGCGCGGCTCCGGGCAGAAGAACCCGAGCGTGTTGTAGCCCCAGTAGTTGACGAGGCCGCGCGCGGTCAGCGCCGGCTCGTCCATGTGCTGGTGCACGGGCAGCAGGCTCACCGCCGTGACGCCGATCCGCTGCAGGTGCGCGAGCGCGGCCGGATGCACGAGCCCCGCATAGGTGCCGCGCAGCGCAGGCGGGATCTCGGGATGGCGCTGCGTGAACCCTTTGACATGCAGTTCATAGAGCAGCAGGTCTTCGCGCGCATGGCATGGGCGGCGGTGAGCGCGCCAGTCCACGGCCTCGTGCACGACGCGTGCGAGCGGCGTACCGCTCGCGCGGAGCACGGTCTCGCGCGCCCAGGGGTCGAGCAGGAGACGCTCGCCGTCGAAACGATGCCCCCGCTCCGGCTGCCAAGGACCGTGCGCGCGCAGACCGTAGAGCAGTCCCGGTCCGGCGCCCGACAATCGGCCTCGCCAGAGGTCATCTCCGTGGTGCTGCAGCGGCAGGCGCTGCAGTTCTCGCTCGCCGGCGTCGTCGAACACGCAGACCTCGATGCGCTCCGCATGGGCGG
>CANHFH010000032.1 GCA_947459825.1 Pseudomonadota bacterium
CAGTTCGTCGTGGCAGCCCTGGATGTCGCCGATGGCGATGCGGGCCATCGCTCAGGCCTCGTCCGGCGGTGACGGCATCGACACCGGCGCAGAGACCGGCACCGCCTGCGCGAGCGCGGAATAGGCCGCGGGCGGCAGCGTCTCGGCGCGCGCGCCGGGGTCGATGCCGCAGGCCTCGATGGCGGCCGCGTCGAGCAGGTTGCGCAGGGCGTTGCGCAGCGTCTTGCGGCGCTGCGAGAACGCGGCGGCCACCACACGCCCGTAGCGCGCATCGACCGGGAAGGCGGGCGCCTCGCGCATGGTGAGCCGCGCCACCGCCGACCAGACGCGCGGCGGCGGGTTGAAAGCGCCCGGGCCGACATCGAACAGGTGCTCGGCCCGCATCCACGGTGAGAGCATCACGGTGAGCCGGCCGTAGTCGTCGCTGCCCGGCTCGGCGCAGATGCGGTCGATGACCTCTTTC
Organism: Pseudomonadota bacterium; assembly: GCA_947459825.1. Taxonomy (GTDB): domain Bacteria; phylum Pseudomonadota; class Gammaproteobacteria; order Steroidobacterales; family Steroidobacteraceae; genus UBA964. Next base: position 464 of record CANHFH010000032.1, read on the forward strand.
TGCAGCATGATGTGCAGGTCGCGGATCGCGGCCGGCGTCGCGAGCAGGTGGAACAGCAAAGGCGTCGAGATGTTGTAGGGCAGGTTGCCCACCACGCGCAGCCGCTGGCCACGGGCGGCGGCGAGCGCCGCGAAGTCGAAACGCAGCGCATCGGCGCCGTGCAGCGTCAGGACCTGCGCGCTGTACCGCTCACGGAGCGTCGCGGCGAGGTCGCGGTCGATCTCGATGGCATCGAGGCGACCGGCGGCTGCGAGCAGCGGCGCGGTGAGCGCGCCATGGCCGGGGCCGATCTCCACCAGCGCGTCGCCGGGCCGCGGTCCGATGGCCTCGACGATGCGGTCGATGATCCGCGCGTCGTGCAGGAAATGCTGGCCGAAACGCTTGCGGGCGAACACCATCTGCGGTCAGCCGCCGCGGCCGACGCGGCCGACGCGGCCGACGCGGCCATGCCGGTCGTCCGCGCCGGGGGGGTCGGCGGACCGTCTGCGCCGTCGCACGAGGTCGGCGGCGAGCGCCGTGGCGGCACGCAGGCTGCCGGGGTCGGCGCGGCCCGTGCCGGCGAGCGTGAGCGCGGTGCCGTGGTCGACCGAGGTGCGCAGCACGGGAAGGCCCAGCGTGACGTTCACCGCGTGCCCGAAGCCCGCGTGCTTCAGCACCGGCAAGCCCTGGTCGTGGTACATCGCGAGCACCGCGTCCGCACCCGCGAGCGAGCGCGGCGTGAACGCGGTGTCGGCGGGCACCGGTCCGTGCGCGAGGATGCCCTCCGCGCGCGCCGCTTCGATGGCGGGCGCGATCACCGCGCGGTCCTCGTGGCCGAGCAACCCGTCCTCGCCGGCGTGGGGGTTGAGGCCGCAGACCGCGATGCGCGGCGCGGTGAGCGCGAACTTGTCGCGCAGATCGCCGTGCATGATCCGCAGGATGTCGAGCAGCCCCCGCGTGGTCACCGCATCCGGTACGGCGCGCAACGGCAGGTGCGTGGTGGCGAGCGCGACCCGCAGCTCGCCGGCCACCAGCATCATCACCGGCAGCGGTGTGCCGCAGCGCTCGGCGAGATGTTCGGTGTGGCCGCTGAACTTGACGCCCGAGGCGGCGATGGTGGATTTCTGCACCGGCGCCGTGACCATCGCGTCCCAGCGACCCGCGCGCACGCCGTCGAGCGCCGCGTGGAGCAGTCCGAGCACATAGGGCGCATTGCGCGGATCCGGATGCCCGGCGATGCAGGGCGCACGCAAGGGATGGTGGTCGATGGTCAGCGTGGACGGGTCGATGCCCGCCGCGCGGGCCCGGTCGGCGATCAGGTCGCGGTCGCCGAGCAGCGTCAGCTCACAGCCTTCGGGCGCGTCGCCGAGGAGGAGGGCGCAGATCTCCGGGCCGATGCCCGCCGGTTCGCCCGAGGTGATGACGAGCCGGACGGGATCAGGTCTTGACGTCGACATACGCCTCGTCGCGCAGCCGCCGCAGCCAGAGCTCGACCTCTTCGTCGGCCTTGCTCTCGCGCAGCTGCATGAAGGCGCGTTGACGCTGCAGCTCCTCGGTGTTGTCGAACTGGCGCTTGCCGAGCAGCTGCACGATGTGCCAACCGAACTGCGTGCGGAAGGGCTGGCTGATCTCGTTCTCCTTGAGGGCGGCCAGCGCCTTGTCGAACTCGGGCACGAAGGTGCCCGGCACTGTCCAGCCGAGATCCCCGCCGTCGACCGCCGAGCCCGGATCCTCGGACAGCGTCTTGGCGAGCCCGGCGAAGTCCTCGCCCTTGAGGATGCGCGCGCGCACATCGCGCAGGCGCTGTTCCACGGTGGCGTCGTCCTGCACCTCGGTGGGCTTGAGCAGGATGTGGCGCGCGTGGGTCTGCTCGACGACGCCCTGACCGGCCTCGCCGCGCATCTCGTTGAGGCGCACGATGTGGTAGCCGGTCGGGGTGCGCAGCGGCTCGCTGGTCTCGCCGGCTTTGAGGCGCACCACGATGTCCGCGAGCACGGTGGGGATCTCCGGGCCGCGGCGCCAACCGAGGGCGCCGCCCTCGAGCGCGGTCTGGCTGTTTGAGTTGGCGATCGCGAGCTGCGCGAAGTCCTCGCCGGAGCGCGCGCGGCGGCTGACATCCTCGGCGCGTCGTGCGGCTTCCTCGAGCTGACGCGGCGTCGGGTCCTGCGGCACGGCGATGAGGATGTGGGAGATGTTGTACTCGCTCGACTCGGACGGTCGGTTCCTCTGTTTGGCGAGGAACTGCTCGATCTCGCGCGGCGAGACGTTGATGCGCTGCAGCACATCGCGTTGGCGCAGCACCTGCATGGTCATCTCGCGCCGTACGCTCTCGCGATACGAGGGGTAGTCGACCCCCTGCGCGGCGAGCGCCTGCGGCAGTTGGGAGAGCGTCAGGTTGTTGCGTTGCGCCACATCGCCGAGCGCCTGGTTCAGGGATTCGTCGTTGATGAGGATGCCGGCGCGCTTGGCGCGCTGCATCTGGATCTCCTGCACGATGAGCCGCTCGAGCACCTGCTGACGCAGGACCTGCGCCGGCGGCATCTCCATGTTCTGCGCTTTCATGCGTCCGCTGATCTCGGCGATCTGCTCCTCGAGCTCGCTGTTCAACACCACGCCGTCGTTCACCACCGCGGCCACCCGGTCGAGCATCTCGCCGCGGTCCGAGAGCGAGCGCGTCTGCGTGTGGGCCGTTCCGCCGAGCGTGGCGCAGACCAGGGCGAGGGCGAACGCTGCGGTCGGGGCGGACGGGGCGCGGGTGGAGGGTTTCATGGGCATCTGGTATCCGAAAACCGGTGGAAAGTCAGCGGCTTGCGCCTGCACGCGAGTATCCCCGAATTGCCTCCTCGAGGAAAGCATCGGCTCCGCTACCGACACTCGAAAGCCCGTTGAGTTCCAATTGCAGGTAGAACTGCGTGTCCTGCGCACCGGTACGGTCCGAGACGAAGCGCCTCGCCACCGCCCGCAGCCGCCAGCAACAGGACTTGTATTCGAGCCCGGCGAAGCGCTCGAGTCCATCGCGGCCCTCGAGGTCGTAGACCATCTTGCCGAACACCCCCCAGCGCTGGCCGATCGGCCACGCACCGGAGAACTCCGCCTGGTCGACGCCGTCGCGCTGGAAGTTCCAGCCGAGGTTGAGCGCGCGCTCGGCATCGGGACGCCAGCTCAGCCGCACATCGCTGCGCTCGCGCCGTTCGTCGCGGGTGTTCCATTGCAGGCCGAGGTCGACGGTCCAGTCCTGCCAAGCCGACACGCCGAGCTGCGCGACGAGGTCCGATTCCCGCCGTCGTTCGGCGGGCTCCCACGGCAGGCGCACGCGCGGCTGCGCGAAGTAGCGGGTCTGTCCGACGGTGGCCCACAGCAGCTGCCGACCGGTGGCATCGTAGACGCGGCCGGTCACGCCGAGGCTGAGTTGATCGGCATCTGCGACGCGGTCGGCGCCGACATACCGCGTGGTGCGGAAGAGCTGCACATAGTCGAGGTCGGGCACCACGGTGTCGAACACCGGCAGGGCGTCCTGATCGCGGTACGGCGTCCAAAGATAGAGCAGCCGCGGTTCGAGCGTGACCCGCGCGGCGCCGCCCGCAGCGGTGGCGCGCTCGAGCCGCAGCCCGGCGTCCATCCAAGCGGAGGGCAGCGAGCGGGTCGGCTTGGACGGACCTGTCGCGTCCGAGAGGTCGTAGCGGGTGTACCGCCAGGACGCGCCCGGCTTCGCGTACCAGCCCGCGCGGTCGAACTCGAACTCCACACGCGGCGCGGCGTCGAAGCGCCAGCCGGTGACCCCGACCTCGCGGTCGAAGCGCGCGAGCTCCGCATCGACCCCGAGACGCAGGTTGCGCTCGGCGCCGCGCGCGAAGTCGCCGCGCAGCTCGAGGCGCGGCAGGGTCGCATAAGGGCGGTCGTCATCGGCGAGCGCGCGGTCGATGACCTGGAAATCGCGCAGCTCGCCGCGCAGCAGCCAATGCTCGTCGGCCCAGGACGCGCGGGCGAGGCGCTGCAGGAAGGTCGTGCTCGCATCCGAGACGCCGCTGCCGAAGTCCTCGAAGTACTCCGCATCGCTGACATCCTGCGCATCGAGCTCGACGCGCCAGCCGGTGCCGAAGCCGCCGCGATGCGCGATCCGCAACCAATGCCGCTCGGCGCTCTTCAGCGAATCCTGGGGCAGCACGCGCGCCTGCAGCTCGCCGCGATGGGCTGGGGTCAGGTAGCGGAATCGGCCGCCGACCTCTATGCCGCGCCGCCCGTACAGCACCGGCTCGAGCGTCAGGTCGTAGTTGGGAGCGAGGTCGAGGTAGTAGGGCACCTCGAGCTGCAGACCGCTGCGCGAGCCGTAGCCGACGTTGGGGAACAGGAAGCCGCTCTTGCGCTGTGACCCCACCGGGAACGAGAGCCATGGGGAGTAGAGGATGGGCACGCCCATGAACTCGACGGCGGCATCGCGCGCCGTGCCGTTGCGCGTCACAGGGTCGATGTCGATGCTGCGCGCACGGATGCGCCAATCGGGCTCGGCGGCGGGGCAGGTGCTGAACCACACGCCTTCGAGACCGAGCTTGCCGTCCGAGGACAGCGTCAGCCGTTCCGCCGCGCCGCGCGCCGGGCGCTCCGGCAGTTCGAAGGCGGCATCGTCGAAGGCCGCGCCGCCTTTCGGATCGAAATCGCCGCCGCGTCCCGAGATCTGCAGCGCGGGATCGGCGTAGCGCACCTCGCCCTTGACCTCGAACACGCCGGTCCGCGAGTCGTACTTCACATCTTGGGCCGAGAGCGTGCGATCGCCCTGCGTGATCCTGACGTCGCCTTCGAGCACCGCGTCCCCGTCGACGCCGAGCGTCGCCGAGTCGCTGCTCATCTCGACGACGGGGTCGCCGCGCGGTGCGTCCGCAGGCGCTGCGGCGGCGGTATCGCTCGACGGCGGTGTCGGTCTGCGGGCCGCGGAGGGGTCCTCGGCGAGCAGTGCATCGCGCACCGCGCTCGGTGCAGGGCAGCGCAGCGGCGCGGGCGCAGGCGGCGCTGGCGCAGACGCAGGCGGCGCGGGCTGCGCCGGGAGCCGCATCGGCAGGGTCGCCAGGCATGCGATGAGCAGCAGCGCGCGCGGACCGGCGGGGCAGGGCGACGGCGACATGGTTGCAGCCATTATAATGGTCGCCCCTCTCCGCGCCCTGCGTTCAGCATGACACCGCCCGATCCGCGTCTGGAATCGCTCACGCGCTGGCTGGCCGAGGATCTCGGCCTGCGCCCGCTGCGGGTCGCGGTCGCCTCGGCGGACGCCAGTTTCCGCCGCTATTTCCGCGCGTCGCTGCCCGACGGCAGCACCCGCGTCGTGATGGACGCGCCCCCGGAGCATGAGGACATCGGTCCCTATCTGCGCGTCGCCGGCCTGCTGCGGGACATCGGCGTGCATGTCCCGGCGGTCCACGCCGTCGACGAGGCGCGCGGGTTCATCCTGCTGGAGGACCTCGGCTCGACCCCTTATCTCGGCGTGCTGCGCGAGGCCGGGCGCGCCGATGGCCTGTACGGCGAAGCCCTGCGTGCGCTCGTCGCCATCCAATCGCGGGGCGCCGCCGCGGCGGCCACGCTCGCGCCCTACGACGCGGCCGTGCTGCAGCGCGAGATGCGGCTGATGCCCGAGTGGTTCGCAGAGCGGCATCTCGGTCTCACGCTCTCGGCCGCTGACCGCGGCCTGATCGACGACGCGTTCACCCGTCTCGCCGCCGCGGTGCTCGAGCAGCCGGTGGTGTTCGTGCACCGCGACTACCACTCCCGCAACCTGATGGTCCTGCCCGAGGGCGGACCCGGCATCATCGATTTCCAGGATGCGCTGGCCGGCCCGGTCGCCTACGACCCGGTCTCGCTGCTCAAAGATTGCTACATCCGTTGGCCGCGCGCGCAGGTCGAGTCCTGGCTGCGCGGCTACCGCGGGCTGCTGTGCGCCTCCGGCGCCGCATCGCTCGCCGGTGCCGGCGACGAGGAGTTCCTGCGCTGGTTCGATCTCGCCGGCGCGCAGCGCCACCTGAAGGTGCTCGGCATCTTCGCGCGGCTCTGCTGGCGCGACGGCAAGGCGGGCTACCTCGACGACCTGCCGCTCACCCTCGACTACCTGCTCGACGCCTGCGTGCGTCTGCCGGAGCTCGCTGCGCTCGGTGATTGGCTGCGGCGCGAGGCCGCGCCGCGTCTGGCCGCGGCGAACGCCCGCGCGCGCGCCGCCGCCGCCCCGCGATGACGCACGCCATGACGCACGCCCTGACGCGCCCGGATCCGCGTCCGATGCCGGCGATGATCCTCGCCGCCGGCCGCGGTGAACGCATGCGCCCGCTCACCGACCGGCTGCCGAAGCCGTTGCTCGAGGTGGGCGGCCGATCGCTCATCGAGTGGCACCTGCTCGCGCTCGCGCGCGCGGGCATCACCGACATCGTGATCAACCTCTCCTGGCAGGCGGAGCGCATCCCCGAGGCGCTCGGCGACGGCGCGCGCTTCGGCGTGTCGCTGCGCTACAGCGACGAGGGGCCGGTGGCGCTCGAGACCGGCGGTGGCATCTTCAGGGCGTTGCCGCTGCTCGGCGCTGGGCCGTTCCTGGTGGTCAACGGCGATGTCTGGACGGACTACGATTTCGCGCAGCGCCCGGCGCTCGATGCCGACGCGCTCGCCGCCCTGGTGCTGGTGCCGAACCCGCCGCAGCACCCGCGCGGCGATTTCGCGCTGCGTCCGCGCGTCCGTGAAGCCGCGGCCGCCGCCGCCGCCGCGGGCGGACCGCTCGCCGATGTCATCACCGACCCGGCGTCGCTCGAGGCACCGGATGCGCCGCCGCGCCACACCTACTCCGGCATCGGCGTCTACCGCCCGGAATTCTTCGAGGGCTGCGTCGACGGCCGCTTCCCGCTGCTGCCGTTGCTGCGCCGCGCCGGGGCGGCCGGACGGCTGCGCGGGACGCTCTACCAAGGGCTCTGGTCGGATGTCGGCACGCCGGAGCGGTTGCGGGATCTCGACGACCGGCTGGCCGGCGGCGCGCTCGGCTGATCGGTCCGCGTACAGCCCGTTCGCGTAGACTTGGCGTCATGGACGAGCAGTCTCCGGGCGGGAAGCCCGCCAGCGGCCAGAAGTACCGCACCCCGCAGGGGTTCACGGCGATCCGCGACGGCATCAAGGCCGCCGCCACAGCGCCGGTGCGCGTGCCCGGCGGCAAGCCGCGCTGGCTCAAGGCGCCGCTCGCCGGCGGCGCGAACTACGAAGCCGTGCGCCGTACCGTGCGCGAGCATCGCCTTGCGACGGTCTGTGAAGAGGCCAAGTGCCCGAACATCGGCGAGTGCTGGAACGCCGGCACCGCGACGCTGATGCTGATGGGCGAGGTCTGCACCCGTGCCTGCCGTTTCTGCGCGGTGGACACCGGCAACCCACGCGGCTGGCTCGACCCCGAGGAGCCGCGCAACGCCGCGCGCACCGTGCAGCTGATGGGTCTGCGCTATGTCGTGCTGACCTCCGTCAACCGCGACGACCTGCCGGACGGCGGCGCGGCGCATTTCGCCGCCACGGTGCGGGCCATCAAGGACCTGATGCCGCAGACCGCGGTCGAGGCCCTGGTCCCTGATTTCCAGGGCGTCGCGGCCGACATCGAGACCGTGGTCGACTCCGGGCTCGAGGTCTTCGCGCAGAACATCGAGACGGTGCGTCGGCTCACGCATCCGGTGCGCGATGCCCGCGCGGGCTACGAGCAGACGCTGCGTGTGCTGGCGCACGCCAAGCGTCACCGCGCGGATGGGTTGACCAAGTCCAGCCTGATGCTGGGTCTCGGCGAGACCGAGGACGAGATCCTCGAGACGATGGACGACCTGCGTGCGCATGAGGTCGACCTGCTGACGCTCGGCCAGTACCTGCGTCCGACGGTCAACCATCTGCCGGTGGCGCGCTTCGTCACGCCCGAGGAGTTCGACCGCTACCGCGGCTGGGCGCTCGAGCGCGGCTTCCGCGAATGCGTATCGGGTCCGCTCGTGCGCTCGAGTTATCGCGCCGAGCAGGCGCTGGCCGGCGACAACGCCGGCCTCGATAACCGTGCGCTCGCGGAGGGCGCCCTCGCGGCGGGAGCCGGCCATCCTCGTCCGTGACCTCGGCCGCGTCGGGTACCTCGAGACCTGGCGCGCGATGCAGGACTTCACCGATCGGCGCGTTGCGGCGACGCCGGATGAGCTGTGGGTGCTGGAGCACGATCCGGTGTTCACGCTCGGGATGAACGCCGATCCCGCGCATCTGCGCGATCCCGGCGACATCCCGGTGGTCAAGGTCGACCGCGGCGGGCAGGTCACCTACCACGGGCCGGGGCAGCTCGTGGTCTACCCGCTGATCGATCTGCGCCGCGCGGGGCTCGGCGTGCGCGATCTCGTCACGGCGCTCGAGCAGGCGGTGATCGCGACCGCGGCTCGTTGGGGCATCTCGGCCGCTGCGCGGCCGGGCGCGCCCGGGGTGTATGTGGCCGGGGCTAAATTGGCGAGCGTGGGCATACGGATCCGCCGCGGCGCGAGTTATCATGGCGTGTCAGTCAATGTTGACATGGACCTCGCACCGTTCGGGCGCATCAACCCCTGCGGCTACGAGGGCCTGGCGATGACCCAGGTGGCGGCTCTCGGCGGGCCACATGAAGTCGGAGTCGTGGCGGGGGTGTTCGTGCCGGAACTGCGCCGATCTTTGGAGACCCGAGCCCATGCCCATGAACAGACCCAAGGCCCCGAACCCGCCCACGGCGACGCCCGCCCACACGCCTGAGGACATCGCCGCGGTCCGCCGCCTGCTCGCCTATATCGGCGAGGATCCCGACCGCGAAGGCCTGCTCGAGACTCCGGTGCGTTTCCTCAAGGCCTGGGAGGAATACACCCGCGGCTATCGCATGAACCCGGAGGAGATCCTCAAGTCGTTCGAGGACGGCGCGCAGGCGGTCGACGAGATGGTCATCGTGCGCGACATCCCCGTGTACTCGCTCTGCGAGCACCACCTCGCGCCGTTCTTCGGCAAGGCCTATGTCGGCTATGTGCCGCGCAAGCGCATCCTCGGCCTGTCGAAGATCTCGCGCCTCGTGGAGATCTTCGGCCGCCGGCTGCAGGTGCAGGAGCGGCTGACCAACCAGATCGCCGATGCGCTCGATACCCACCTCAAGCCGCTCGGCGTCGCGGTGGTCATCGAGTGCCGTCACATGTGCATGGAGTCCCGCGGCGTGCGCCATACCGGCACCGCCACCGTGACCTCGGCGCTGCGCGGCAGCATCAAGGCGAACGCCGACACGCGGCGCGAGTTCCTGTCGCTCATCGGGCGCTGAACGCACGGACGCCGTCGCGTGCGGCGAGGCCGCGCGCGCGGCTCAGATCACCATCAGCACGCCTTCGGTGGCGACCAGCGCACCCACCAGCGCGGTGACCTGCTCGCGGCTCTGCGCCACGATGACATAGGTGATGGCGGTGAAGTTGCCGGCGCCGCTCGCGCGCTCGCTGACCTGCGCCGGGTCGAGGTCCGGCACATGCTGCTGCACCACGAGATCGATGCGTAGCCGCAGTTCGCGGCTCGTCCGGCCGACCACCTTGATGGGGTAGTCGGTCGGGAACTGCAGCGGGCTCAGCGCCGGGTCGATGCCGTCCTCGTTCACCAGGGCTGCCCGGCGAGTTCGACCTGCAGGTCGTTGAAGGCCTGCCACATGCGCTTCCAGTGCGGACCCGGCACACCGGGGCCGACCGGGGCGCCGTCGATGCGGGTGACCGAGGAGACGTTGCGGGTCGCCGAGGCGAGCCACACCTCGTCGGCGGCGCGCAGTTCCGCCTCGGTGACCTCCCGCGTCTCCCGCGGCAGTCCGATGCGGTCGGCGAGTTCTTCGACGGCGCTGCGGGTGGTGCCGGGCAGGATGCGGGTCGAGTCGGGCGGTGTGATCAGCCGGCCTCCCTTGACGATGTGCACCGTCGAGGCGCTCGCCTCCATCAGCAGACCGTCGCGCAGCAGGATGGTCTCGTGGCCGCCGGCATCCACGGACAGCTGGCGCAGCAGAACGTTGGCGAGCAGCGCGGTGGACTTGATGTCGCAGCGCGCCCAGCGCGTATCGGCGGCGGTGACGCAGGACAGCCCTTGCGCGAGCAGCTCCGGCGTCGGCGGCGGCAACGGCGCGCAGAACGCGAACACGGTCGGCGGGATGTCGGGCAGCGGTGCATGGTTACGGCCGTTCTCCGCGCCGCGCGACACCTGCACATAGACATACATGCGGCCGCCGCCATTGCGCACCATCAGCTCGCGCACCAGCGCCCGCCAGGCGTCGCGCGTGTGTGGATCGCGCATCCGCACCGCAGCGAGGCTGCGCGAGAGCCGGTCGAAGTGCTCCGTGAAGCGGAACGGGCGCCCCTCGAACACCGGCACGACCTCGTACACGCCGTCGCCGAACAGGAAGCTGCGATCGAGCGGCGAGATGCGCGCCTCGGCGAGCGGCAAGAACTCGCCGTTCAGGTGGCAGATAGGGAGGGGGGCGGCCATGGAGCTACCTCACTGGAACCAGAGCAGGATGGTGTCGCGCAGGCGCGCCCAGAGTCCGCCCTCGGGCACCGCCGTCTTCGCGACCAAAGGCACGCGTTGCACGATGCGGTCGCCGTCGAGCACCCGTATCTCACCGACGCGCTGTCCGGCCTTCAACGGAGCCACCAAAGGTCCGTCCACGGTGGTGGCGGTGCGCAGCGCGGCGGCGCGACCGCGCTGCACCGTCGTCGCGACATCCGTCGCCGGCACGATCTCGATCTGCTCCACGCCGCCCTTGAAGACCCGTGGCCGCAGCACCGTGTCGCCCGCCTTGCGCAGCCGTACGGTCTCGAAGTTCCGGAAACCGTGTTCGAGGAGCAGCATGCTCGCCTCCTCGCGCTTCCTGGGCGACTCGGAACCGAGCACCACCGAGACGAAGCGGGTGCCCGCGCGCATCGCCGAGCTGGCGAGGCAGTAGCCCGCGCTCGCGGTATGACCCGTCTTGAGGCCGTCGACGCCGGCATCGCGTGCCAACAAGCCGTTGCGGTTCGGCTGCCGGATGCCGCCGAACTCGTACTCGCGCAGCGAGTACCAGGAGTAGAACTGCGGGTAGTCGCGGATGATCGCGCGCGACAGCGTCGCGATGTCGCGCGCCGTGCTGTAGAGCTGCGGGTCCGGCAGCCCCGTGGCGTTGGCGAAGCGCGTGCCGCGCATGCCGAGCCGCTGCGCTTCGGCGTTCATGAGCTCGGCGAAGGCCTGCTCCGACCCGCCGACGCGCTCGGCGAGCGCGATCGCGGCGTCGTTCCCCGACTGCACGATCATGCCCTTGATGAGCACCTCCACCGGGATCTGCTTGCCGACCTCGACGAAGGTCCTCGAGCCTTCCGCGCGCCAAGCGCGCTCGCTGATCGTGACCGGCTCGTCGAGACGCAGCCGCTTCTCGCCCAGCGCCTTGAACACGACATATGCGGTCATGAGCTTGGTGATGCTGGCCGGTTCCGCCCGTTGGTCCTCGCCCTGCGCTGCGAGCGTCTGCCCGGTGGCTTGGTCGACGAGGATGAACTGGCGCGCCGCGACCGGTCCCGGTAGCGCCGGTGTGGCCGGAAGGGCGGACGCGACGGCTGCCACGGGCGCGGTGGACGCGGCCGGCGTCGCCGCGGAGGAGGGTAGCGTCAGGAGGGCGAGCAGCGCCGCGAGGCCGCAGCGGTGGTGGTTCGTCATCGAGGCTCCGAGAGGTGTACGGGTGCGGCGTCGCGCATCGATCGCCGCGGAAGCGCGCATTGTAGCCGCTCGCATCGGCTGAGCGGCGCGTCTCAATCCAGCGCGGGACGCGCGTCGGGGATGCCGAACGCGCGCAGACGGTCGGCGAGCTGCGTCGCCTGCTCGGCATCGGCGACCGGTCCGACACGCACGCGGAACACGGTGCGGCCGCCGACGCTCGCCTCGCTCACCGAGGCGCCGCCGATGCCTGAAGCCTGCAGTCGGCTCACGAGCGCGTCGGCGTTGGCGCGCGAGCCGAACGCGCCGACCTGCAGCAGACGGCCGCCGCCTGCCGCCGGCGTCGCGACCGCCGCTACCATCGGCGCTACGACCGGCGCCGCGATCGGCGCGGCGACGGGCGCCGCGGGCATCGCTGCGGCGACCACCGGCGGCGGCGGTGCGCGGCGTCCGGGTTCGAGCACGCGGATCTCCACCTTCGCGGTGCCGGCCCGCAGCATGTCGAGCTTCCAGGCCGCGGTGTAGGAGAGGTCGATGATGCGGTCACCCACGAAGGGTCCGCGGTCGTTCACGCGCACGACCACCGACCGTCCGTTCTCCAGATTGGTGACCCGGACGAAGCAGGGGATCGGCAGCGTCTTGTGCGCCGCCGTCATCGCGTACATGTCGTAGGGTTCGCCGCTCGAAGTGCGCTCGGCATGGAAACCCGGGCCGTACCAGGACGCGAGACCGCGTTCGACATGGCCCTTGGAGGACTTCATCACCCGGTACTTGCGGCCGAAGACCTCGTAGGTCGCGGGGTTGCCGTAACGGCTGCGCGGTTCGTCGCGCGGGACCGCGTCGGGGATCGCGGCGAGGTCGCGGGGCGGCGCCGGAACGCCGGCACCGGGCGAGGGCGCTTCCGGTCCGCGCCGCAGCAGACTGCAGCCCGGCAGCGCCAGCAGCGCTACGAGCAGCAGCACCCGGGCGGCGCCCATCAGCGCTGCTCGACGGCCATCCGCGCGCGTACCGCTTCGGCGATGTCGTGCACCGCCATCGCGTAGAGGATGCTGCGGTTGTAGCGGGTGATGACGCGGAAGTTGGAGAAGCCGAGCCGTACGCCCGGCCCGTCGCGACGCTCCGCCGGGATCAGCAGCACGCGCTCATCGGCGGGCACGGTGGCGTCGAACTGCACGCCCCGCGCGCGCAGCGCACCCGCCGTCGAGTTGAGGTCCAGGTTGCGTCGGTCGAGTCCGGCGATGACCTCGGCGGGGGCGGTCGCCTCGGCGAGCACCCGGCCGCCGCGCTGCCAGCCGCTCGCCACGAAGTAGTTGGCGACGCTGGCGAGCACATCGTCCCAGTCGGTGAAGAGGTCGCGCCGGCCGTCGCCCGAACCGTCCACTGCCAGACGCCGGTAGCTCGACGGGATGAACTGGGGCGCGCCCATCGCGCCGGCGTAGGAACCGAGCGTGCTGCGCGGGTCCAGCTTCTCCTCGCGTGCGAGCAGCACGAACTGCTCGAGTTCGCCGCGGAAGAAGTTCGCCCGCGGCGGGTAGTCGAAGCCGAGGGTCATCAGCGCGTCGAGCACGCGCCAGGTCCCCGCTCCCCGGCCATAGGAGGTCTCGATGCCGACGATGGCGACGAGATACGCCGGATCGACGCCGGTGCGCGCGCTGATGGCTTCGAGCCGCGTGCGGTGTTCCCGCCAGAACTGCACGCCCTGCGCGATGCGCGTCTCGCTGACGAGACGGTCGGAGTACTGCCACCATGCGAGCACGTTCTCGGCGGGACGGCTGATCGCGGCGATGATGCGCGGCTGGCTGCGGCCCTCGGCGAGCAGCGCGCGGATCTCGCCCGTCGGGATGCCGTGCCGCGCCGAGATGTCCTTGATCCAGCCGTCGATCTCCGGCCGCGACAGATCGAACGGTGTGGGCGGCGGTGTCGGTGCGGGGGTCGCAGCGGCGGTCGGCGCCGCGACGGGAGCGGTCGCTGCAGGAGCGGTCCCTGCGGCCGGTTTGGGCGTCGCGGCGGGCGACGGTTGGGCCACGCTGCGTCCTGCGGTGCAGGCAGCGAGGGCGAGGGCGAGCGACGCGATGGACAGCAGGCGTGTGTGGACCTTCATCAGGCGGCGAGCTTCCGGTTGGCGTGCAACGACATGAGCATACCGAAGCCCGCCAACAGGGTCACCATCGAGGTGCCGCCGTAGCTGACGAGCGGCAGCGGCACGCCGACCACCGGCAGCAGACCGCTCACCATGCCGGCGTTGATGAACACATAGACGAAGAAGATGGACGCGAGGCTGCCGGAGAGCAGGCGCGCGAAGGTGTCGCGCATCTGCGTGGCGAGATGCAGCGCGCGCAGCACGACGAAGAGATAGAGGCCGATGAGCAGCAGCGCACCGAGCAGTCCGAACTCCTCGCCGATGACGGCGAACACGAAGTCGGTGGTGCGTTCGGGCAGGAACTCGAGCTGTCCCTGCGAGCCGCGCAGAAAGCCTTTGCCGGTGACGCCGCCCGAGCCGATGGCGATGGTCGACTGGATGATGTGGTAGCCCGCGCCGAGCGGATCGGCCTGCGGATCGAGGAAGGTGAGCACGCGCTGGCGTTGGTAGTCGTGCAGCAGGTACCAGCCGCCCCAAGCGGCCGCGGCGGACGCGACGCCCAACAGTCCGATGATCCAGACCCGCAGCCCCGCGAACAGCACCACCAGCGCACCGGCCATCAGGATCAGCAGGCCCGTGCCGAGGTCGGGCTGGACGATGGTCAGCGCCGTCGGCAGCAGGATCATCGCGGCGAGCGCCAGCAGGGTGCGCCAGTCGGGCGGCAGCGGCCGCTCGTGCAGATACCACGCGCAGGCCATGGGCACCGCGAGCTTCATGATCTCCGAGGGCTGGAAGCGCACGAAGCCGAGGTCCAGCCAGCGCTGCGCGCCCTTGCCGATGTAGCCGACGAGATCGACGATGACCAGCAGCACGAACCCGAGGATGTACAGCCACGGCGAGATGCGGCGCAGGAACCCCGGCTTGAGCTGGGCGCAGACCAGCATCAGCGCCGCGCCGATCGCGAGCCTCGTCGTGCCGCGCGCCACCGCGTCCCAGTCCCCGCCCGAGGAACTGTAGAGCACGATCTGTCCGTAGAGCGCGATCAGCGCGAGGCCGACCAGCAACGGGCCGTCCAGCCGCAGCGCCGACAGCAGCTGCGCCGTGCGTGTAAGGGTACGGCGTGCGGTGCCGTCGACCTCCTCGCGGATCATTCGCCGCCCCCCACGACCGCCGGCGGTACCGCGACCGCGCCATCCTCGCCCGGCGGCGGCGGGAACTGCCGCAGCAGGTAGGCATCCATCACCGCGCGGGCGATCGGCGCCGCGGTACCGCTGCCGCTGCGCCCGTTCTCGACCAGAACGGCGACCGCGATGCGCGGGTCCTCGACCGGGGCGAAGGCGATGAACCAGGCGTGGTCGCGCAACCGCTCGCTGATGGTCGATTCGTCGTAGCGCGCATTCTGGGCCACCGTGAACACCTGCGCGGTGCCGGTCTTGCCGGCGATGGAGTAGGGTGCACCGAGCGCCGAGCGCGACGCCGTGCCGCCCTGCATGACGGCGACCATGCTCCCGATCGCCTCGTCCCAGTGCGATGCGTCCGCCACCGTCGCCGACGGCAACGGCGCGGGCGGGATGCTCGTCACGGTCTGGGTGGCGGGATCGCGCAGCGCACGGACGAGCCGCGGCCGATAGTTCTCGCCGCGCATCGCGAGCACCGCCGTCATGTGCGCGAGCTGCAGCGGCGTGCTCGTCATGTAGCCCTGGCCGATGCCGAAGATGACCGTCTCGCCGGGGAACCAGACCTGCTGCGAGGCGCGCTTGAAGGCGCCCTTCTTCCATTCGGGCGACGGCAGGATGCCCGACCGCTCGCCGCCGATGTCGATGCCCGTCGGGGCGCCGAGGCCGAAGCGCGCCAGGAAGTCGTGCAGCCGCTGCACCCCGAGGTCGCGCGCGAGGTCGTAGAAGTAGACATCGCAGGACTGGGCCACCGCCTGCTCCATCGAGACGCGGCCATGGCCGCTGCGACGCCAATCGCGGAAGCGGTGCGAGCTGCCGGGCAGCGAGAACCAGCCTTGGCAGGCGATGGCGGTGTCCGGCGTGGTGACGCCGTACTCGAGCCCGGCAAGGGCCACGACCGGCTTGATGGTGGACCCGGGCGGGTAGGTGCCGCGCAGCGCGCGGTTGAAGAGCGGGCGGTCGATGCTTTCGTTGAGCGCCGCGAATTCGGCGCGGGTCAGTCCGCGGGCGAAGCCGTTGGGGTCGAAACCCGGCGTGCTGACGAGCGTGATGACATCGCCGTTGCGCGGGTCGAGCGCGACCACGGCTGCGCGCTGGCCGCGCACCAGCTGCTCGGCGACCCGCTGCACCTCGAGGTCGAGCGTGAGGAAGAGATCCGCTCCGGGCCGCCCCGGCCTGTTGCGCAACGCCGTCTGCAGCGACCCGAGACGCTCCACCGAGCGTCCCTGTGCGTTGACCATGATCTCGCGCGCGCCGTTCTTGCCGCGCAGCACATCCTCGAAGGCGTATTCGACGCCCGTCTTGCCGATGGTCGAGGTGCCGGCGTAATCCTCGCGGTCGATGCGCTCGAGGTCCGCCTCCGAGATCGTGCCGACATAGCCGAGCGCGTGCACCGCGGTCTCGCCCTCGGGATAGCGTCTCGCCAGACGCGTGCGGATGTCGACGCCAGGGAAGTCGAAGCGGTGCAGCGCGAAGCGCGCCATGTCCTCCTCGTCGAGCCGCAGCCGGATCGGCACGCCGTCGAACGGGCGCCGCGAACGGACCGTGCGCCGCACGGCGTCGAGGCTTTCCTCCTCGAGCAGACCGATGCGCACCAGGCCGCGCAGCGTCGCCTCGAGGTCGGGCACCTGCTCGCGGACGAGCTCGAGCTGGTAGGCCGGCCGGTTCTCGGCGAGGATCACGCCCTTGCGGTCGTAGATCGCGCCGCGCGCCGCGGGCAACGGCTCGGTGCGGACGCGGTTGCCTTGCGCGAGCGCCGTGTACTCATCGTGTTTCTTGACCTGCAACCAGCCTAGCCGCGCGACCAGCACCGCCGCCAACAGGCAGACGACGACCACCGCGGCGATGGAACGCTGCTCGAACAGGCGCTGCTCGCGCCACAGGTCCTTGATGCGGCCGCGCGCGCCCATGTCAGCGCGAGGGCGGAGCGAACCGGTCCATCACATGGGCGGCGACCGGCCACAGCACCGCGCCGACCATGACCGGCACCCAGGCGCGCCAGCCGTCGCCGCTCTGCCCGGTCCACAGGTCGATGAGCCATACCACGCCCTGCCACAGCACGAGCAGGGCCAGCATGAACAAAGATTGTTCGAGGGCGGGTTTGTGCCGCACCAGCAGATGTTGCCGCACGGCCACGAAGGCGACCAGCGCCGTGGCGAGGGCGTGCTGACCGAGCACGGCGCCGCGCACCACATCGAGCGCGAGCCCGGCGAGGAAGCCCGCGCCGATGCCGCCGAGGCGTGGCATGACGAGCGACCACCACGCCACGGCCAGCACGAGGAAAGGGGGGCGGAACAGCGCCAGACCCGCGGGCAGCGGTACCACCTGCAGCTGGAACGCGACGATGAGCGTGAGCGTCAGACGGAACCGGGTCACGGCGAGGTCCTCGCGGGCGCGACGGTCGAGGTGACGGTCGGCGTGACGGTCGGTGTGGCCGTCGGCACAGCCGTGGCGATGGCTACGGCCTTGGGATCACCGCCCTCGACCGCATCCGGGTCGACCGGTCTCGCGGGGTGGGACGGGTCGAACCAGACGAAGCTGACGATGCGGTCGCGGTCGATGCCCCCCTTCGCGCGCGCCCGGACCTGTGCCAGCGGCGAATTGCCGTCACGGCGCACCTCGACGACCTCCGCGACCGGGTAACCGGCCGGGAAGACGCCGCCGAGACCCGACGACACCAGTTGGTCGCCGACCTTGATGTCCGACTGCATCGGCAGGTAGGGCAAGGTCAGCGCATCGGCTGCGCCGGCGCCGATGGCGAGGGTCCGCAGGCCGTTGCG
>CANHFH010000033.1 GCA_947459825.1 Pseudomonadota bacterium
CCCCAATGCGCGTGGATGAAATCGACCACATAGCCGTGCTCGATCCGGTCGATGACATTGCCGAGCGCGCCGGCGAGGATCAGCGCGAAGGAGACGGCGAGCAGGCGCTCGCGACCGGCGTGCATCTGGCGCAGCCACCAGAGGATGCCGAGGCTCACCGCCACAGCGAGCGCGCTCAGGAACCAGCGCTGCCAGCCGCCCGCCCCCGCCAGGAACGAGAACGCCGCACCCGGGTTGTGCAGACGGACGATGTCGAGCACCGGCAGCACCGGCGTCGACTCGCCGAGCAGGTACCGCACCTCGATCCACCCTTTGCTCACCTGGTCGGCGACGACGAGCAGCGCCGACAGCGGCAGCCAGCGCCAGCCGCTTTCGCCCACCGGGGGCAGCTTCGGGGCGTCGCTCATGCGAACCGCCGGACTTCGCCCGGCCCGTCGACGTTGCTGACGCAGCGGCCGCAGAGCTCGGGATGCTCGGCGTGCGTGCCGACATCGTCCAAGCGGTGCCAGCACCGCACGCATTTCTTCGCGGTGGTCGGCGTCACGCGCAAGCTGACGCCCGTCGCGCCCGGCACCGCCTCGACGCGAGCCTCCGAGGTGATGAAGAAGAACCGCAGCTCATCGCCCAGCGCCGCGAACTGTGCGGACTGCGCGACCGGGCACTCGACGACCACCTTCGCCTCGAGCGGCGAGCCGATCTCGCCCGCGGCACGCAGCCGCTCGAGCTCGCCCGCCACCTGCGTGCGCAGCGCGATGAGCGCGTCCCAGTCGATGCCGTCGGACGGGATCATCGGGAACGGGTACCAGGTGGCGTGGAACACCGACGCCTCGCGCTTGCCCGGCAGGAAGCCCCAGATCTCCTCGGCGGTGAACGACAGGATGGGCGCGAGCCAGCGCACCATCGCCTCCACCACATGCCACTGCGCGGTCTGCGCCGAGCGGCGCGCCAAGGATTTCGCCTGCGTGGTGTAGAGACGGTCCTTGGTGACATCGAGCCAGAGGCCGCCCAAGTCCGCGACGCAGAAGTTATGCACCTTCTGGTAGACGAGGTGGAAGTCGAAGGTCTGGTAGGCCGCGCGGATCTCCTCCTGCAGGGCCGCCGCGCGCGCGAGCGCCCAACGGTCGAGCGCGACCATCTCGGCGGGCGCGACGGCGTCGGCCACCGGGTCGAAACCCGAGAGGTTGCCGAGCAGGAAGCGCACGGTGTTGCGGATGCGGCGGTAGGAGTCCGCCATACGCTTCAGGATCTCGTCGGAGACCGCGATCTCGTTGGCGTAGTCGGTGGAGGCCACCCAGAGGCGCAGCACGTCGGCGCCGAGGGTTGCCGTGACCTTCTGCGGATCGATGACGTTGCCCAAGGATTTGGACATCTTGCGGCCCTTGTCGTCGACCGTGAAGCCGTGCGTGAGCACGGCCTTGTACGGTGCGCGGGCCTCGAGCGCCTCGGACATCAGCAGCGAGGAATGGAACCAGCCGCGGTGCTGGTCCGAGCCTTCGAGATAGAGGTCGACCGGCGCCGCCACCTCAGGCCGCGCCGTACCGACGCAATGGAACGACAGGCCCGAGTCGGCCCAGACATCCATCAGGTCGTTCACCTTGTCGTAGTCGGCCGCCTCGGCGCCGAGCAGCTCCGCCGGGTCGAGCGCGAACCAGGCCTCGATGCCGCCCGCCTCGACGCGCACCGCCGCGGCCTCGATCAGCTCCTGCGTGCGCGGATGCAGCGCGCCCGTGACCTTGTGGACGAAGAGCGGGATCGGCACGCCCCAGATGCGCTGCCGCGAGATGCACCAGTCGGGACGGTTGGCGATCATGCCGTGGATACGCTGCTCGCCCCAACCCGGGATCCACTCGACGCCCGGGATGTCGCGCAGCGCGGCGGCGCGCAGCCCGGCCTGCTCCATGCTGATGAACCACTGCGGCGTGGCGCGGAAGATCACCGGCGTCTTGTGGCGCCAGCAATGCGGATAGGAATGCCGGTACGGCGCGTGCGCGAGCAGCGTGCCGTTGCCCGACATGAGCTCGACCAGCCGCGCGCCGCCCTCGTCGACCTTGAGGCCCTCGACATGCGGCGTGCCCGCGAGGAAGCGACCATCGCCACCGACCGGGTTCACGACCGGCAGCGCGTAACGCTGCGCGACCACGAAGTCCTCCTGACCATGCGCGGGCGCGGTGTGCACGGCGCCGGTGCCGGACTCGAGCGTGACATGCTCGCCGAGGATCACCGGCACCTGCTTCGGAAGGAAAGCGTGCTGCAGCGCGAGCCCTTCGAGCGCCGCACCCTTGAAGCGCGCCAGCGTCTGCACCGCCTCGACGGCGACACCGTAACGCTGCGCACAATCGGCGACGAGCTCCGCGGCCAGCACAACGGCGCGCTCGGGCGCACCGCCCGCGGCCGGATCGCCCGTCGCCGGCAGCTGGACGAGCGCGTAGTCGATCTCGCCGCCGAGCGCGACCGCCTCGTTGGCGGGCAGCGTCCAGGGCGTCGTGGTCCAGATGACGAGCGCGGGCGGCGCGATCGCGGCCATCGCCGCAGCGGCAGCCGCACCCGCGCCCTTGCCGAGCCCGATGCGCAGCGCGAAGTCGGCGACATCGACCACAGCGAAGGCGACATCGACCGCGGTCGAGGTCTTGTCCTCGTACTCGACCTCGGCCTCGGCGAGCGACGAGCGGCAATCGAGGCACCAGTGCACGGGCTTCGCGCCCTTGTAGAGATGACCGTTGGCGACGATGCGGCCGAAGGCGCGCAACTGCTCGGCCTCATAAGCGGGCGCCATCGTGAGATAGGGACGCTCCCAGTCGCCGAGCACACCGAGACGCTTGAAGCCGCGGCGCTGCTGCTCGACCTGCTCGGCCGCGAACGCGCGGCAGGCCGCGCGGAACGCGTTGGCGTCGAGCTTCTGCCCGGGCCGCCCGTGCTTCTTCTCGACGGCGTGCTCGATGGGCAGACCGTGGCAGTCCCAGCCGGGGATATAGGGTGCGTCGTAGCCCTCGAGCGAGCGCGACTTGACGATGATGTCCTTGAGGATCTTGTTGAGCGCGTGACCGATGTGGATCGCGCCGTTGGCGAACGGCGGACCGTCGTGCAGCACGAAACGCGGTCGGCCCTTCGCCACCTCGCGCAGACGGCCGTAGGTGTCCTCGGCCTGCCAACGGGCCAGCATCGCGGGCTCGCGCTGCGCGAGATCGGCCTTCATGGCGAAGCCGGTCTGCGGCAGGTTGATGGTGTGCTTGTAATCCTTCACTTAAGGTCCTCAGACTAAATCCCGCAGCAGCGCGCGCGCCGACTCGGCGTCCGAGCGCATCTGCACCAGAAGCAGTTCGACGCTCTCGAAGTGCAGCTCCTCACGCAGGTGCGCCAGGAACTCCACCTCGAGCTCGCGACCGTAGAGGTCGCCCGCGTAGTCGAACACGAACACCTCGAGCAGCGGTTCGACGCCGCCCACGGTGGGCCGAGTGCCGAGACTCGCGACACCGCCGTAGGCACGCGCGCCCGGCCCGTCCTCGATGCCACGCACCCGCACCGCGAAGATGCCGGAGATCGGCACGCGCCGACGACGCATACGGATGTTAGCGGTCGGGAAGCCCCATGTGCGACCGAGCTGTTGCCCGGCGACCACCCGGCCACGCATCGAGTACGGGCGCCCGAGCAGCCGGGCTGCGCCGGCGAGGTCGCGCGCAGCCAGCGCCGCCCGGATGCCGGAGCTGCTGACGCGGGCGGAATCCGCCGCCACGGGGGCGATCACCTCGACCTCGAAACCGAGCTTCGCCCCCGCCTCGCGCAGGAAGTTGGCGTTGGCCGCACCGCCACGCCCGAAGTGGAAGTCATGCCCCACCACGACACCCTTGACCTGCAGACGCTCGGTGAGCAAGCGCACGAACGCCTCGCCGTCCATGCCGCGCAGCCGGGCGTCGAAGCGCAGCAGCATGAGGGCATCGAGGCCGCTGCCCGCGAGCAACCGCACACGCTCGCGGAGGTTGGTGAGCCGCGCCGGCGGCTCGGCGGGCGTCAGGAACTCCCGCGGCAACGGCTCGAAGGTGAGCATCACCGCCGGGCAAGGACCCTGCGACATCCCGGACCGGCGCGCCTGCGCGACGGTCGCGTCGATCAGCGCGCGATGACCGAGATGCAGCCCGTCGAAGCTGCCGATCGCGACGATGCCGCCCTGATGGCGCGCCGCGAGATTATGGACGCCGCGCACGAGTTCCATCAGCGGCCCTCGCCCGCACGCAGGTGCGCAGGACGCAGCCCAGCGAGCCACAGCACCGCCGCATAGGCCGCCGCGCCGGCGAGGATCAACCCCGCGAGATGCAGCGCGCGGTGCAGCGGCGGCTCGGCGAGCCACTTGGAGAGGTCATGCGACAACGCGAGCAGGACGCCTGCCATCACGGCGTTCGCCAGCAGCACCCGTCCGAGCAGTGCACCCCACCCCGCGCGCGGCTGATAGACACCGGACGCGCGCAACCCGCGCCACAGCAGGAAAGCGTTGAGCGCCGCGGAGAGGCAGGTGGAGGTCGCGAGCAGCACGAACGGCGTCGCGAATCCGGCGTAGTGCGCGGGCAGCACGACGAGCACATTGAAGGCCATGTTGACGCCGAGCGCGATCAGGCCTACCCGCACCGGCGTGCGGGTGTCCTGCCGCGCGAAATAGCCGGGCGCGAGCACCTTGACGAGACTGAAACCGATGAGGCCCCACGAGTAGGCCATCAGCCCGTACTGCGTCATCTGCACATCGCGATCGCTGAAGTTGCCGTAGCCGAAGATGGTCGCGGCCATGGGGCCGGCGAGCACCAGAAGGCCGATCGCCGCGGGCACCACCATCAGGATCACGATGCGCAGCGACCAGTCGAGGGTCGCGGAGAAGCGCGAGGCATCGCCCTCGGCATGCTGCGCCGAGAGCCGCGGCAGGATGACGGTGGCGAGCGCGATGCTGAACACGCCGAGCGTGAACTCCATCAAGCGATCCGCGTAGTAGAGCCAGGCGATGCTGCCGGTGACGAGGAAGGACGCGATCAGCGTGTCGAGCAGCAAGCTCACCTGCGCCATCGACGAGCCGAAGATGCCGGGCAGCATGAGCTTGCCGATGCGGCGCACGCCCTCGGCCGCCGGCCGCCAACACGGCCACGAGAGCAGGCCGAGCCGCGCCACCGATGGCAGCATGAACACGAGCTGCACCACGCCCGACACGAACACGCCGATCGCGAGCACGACGCCGGGGTTGTCCGAGCCGGCGGCGATGACCACGGCGAACAGGATCATCACGAGGTTCATGAGCACCTGCGTGAAGGCCGGCACGGCGAAGCGGCCGTAGCTGTTGAGCACGCCGCTGAAGAGCGCGACCAACGACACGAAGAAGAGGTACGGGAAGGTCCAGCGCAGCATCGACACCGCGAGCTCGTACTTGCCGGGCTCCTGCGTGAAGCCGGGCGCGAACCCCAGGATGACGAGCGGCGCAGCGACCACGCCCACGGCGGTCACGCCGAGCAGCACCGTGCCGAGCGTGCCCGCGACCCCGGCGACGAGTTCGCGCACCTCGCCCTGCTCGCGCTGCACCTTGTACTCGGAGATGACCGGCACGAAGGACTGCGAGAAGGCGCCCTCGGCGAACAGGCGCCGCAGGAAGTTCGGGATCTTGAAAGCGACCAGGAACGCGTCCATGAGCGTGCCGGCGCCGAAGGCCTGGGAGTAGACCATGTCGCGCAGCAGCCCCGTGACCCGGGACAGGAGGGTGGTGAGGCCCACCACCGTGGTGCTCTTGAAGATGGCGCGGCTCATGGCGGCCCGACGGGAGACAAGCCCGGCATTGTAGCGGAGGCGGCCCCTCGCCGGCGTTGACAACCCCCTGTCCCGCAACCAAAATACGCGCCGTTTTCAGCCCCCCAGAGCACCTAAGTGGCCAACACCAAGTCCGCCGAGAAGGCCGCCCGCCAGGCCGTCAAGCACCGCACCCGCAATGTCGCCCTGCGCTCGCGCCAGCGTTCCGCGCTGCGCGGCGCCAACGAGGCCATCGCCTCCGGTGACAAGACCAAGGCCACCGCGGCCGTCCGCGCCGCCGCGTCGTCGGTCGATTCGCTGGTCAACAAGGGTCTGGTGCACAAGAACAAGGCCTCGCGCCACAAGAAGCGCTTGGCCGCCAAGCTCAAGAAGCTGGCTTGATCCGGCGGCGGCTCCGCCGCCCCGTTTTCCCCGCAGTCTCGAAAGGCATGCCCGGCACCCACGGTGTCGGGTCGGCCTCGCTGCGTCGCTTGCGGGCGCCCCCGGCGGGCTGACGCCCCGACGGGCGGCCCACCTCGGTCCGCACCCCGGCAGCCTCCAGCGTCGCCTTGCGGGCGGCCAGACGGCTCTCCACGGCGAGCAGCAAGGGCAACCGCACCTCGCTCGCCGCGACCTCGCGCCAGTCCCGACCCTCCGGCCAGGGCTCCAACGCGCCCGCCAGCGCCCAGAGCATGTTCAGGGATTCGGTCCCACCCGCCCGGCGCACCGCGAGGTAGGCCTCCAGCGCACCCCGGCGACGCAGTTCCTCGGTGGAGTGGATGCCGGCGTCGGCGAGCCAGCGCTCAGCGCGCGGGCCGAGGTTTCGCAGGTCACGGATGCGCAGCCGGAACTTCCCGGCGGCGATGCGGCGGCGGACCTTGCTGTTCCGCTCCGGCATCTCAGTCGGCGTCTTCGGCCGCTCCGCGGGACGCACCGCCCGCCGCAGCCTCCGCCGCAGCGCGCTCCTCGAGGAAGCGCATCACGGCCTCGGTGAGATCCTTGGTACCGGTGCCGGTCGCGCCCGAGATCAGGAACCACGGCCCCTTGAAGCGCAGGCTGCGCACGATGGCCTTCGCCTTCTTCTCGGCCTCGCCCGGCGGCAGCAGGTCGGACTTGTTGAGCACCAGCCAGCGCGGCCGGTCGGCGAGGTCCTTGGAGAATTTTTTGAGCTCGGCGACGATGGCGCGGGCGTCCTTCACCGGATCGGCGTCAGGGTCGACCGGCGAGATGTCGACGAGGTGCAGCAGCACGCGCGTGCGCTGCAGATGCCGCAGGAAGCGGATGCCGAGGCCCGCGCCCTCGGCGGCACCCTCGATGAGACCCGGGATGTCGGCCATCACGAACGAGCGGTGCTCGCCGCAATACACGACACCGAGGTTCGGATGCAGCGTGGTGAAGGGGTAGTCCGCGACCTTCGGGCGCGCCGAGGACACCGCGCGGATGAGCGTGGACTTGCCGGCGTTCGGCAGGCCGAGCAGACCCACATCGGCGATCACCTTGAGCTCGAGCTCGAGCAGCCGCTTCTCGCCGGGCAGCCCGGGCCCGAACTGCCGCGGTGCGCGGTTGGTGCTGGTCTTGAACTTGGCGTTGCCCCAACCGCCCTTGCCGCCGCGCGCCACGAGCAGCGTATCGCCGGCGCGCACGAGGTCGCCCAACTGCTCGCCGGTCTCCGAATCCCGCACCACCGTGCCTACCGGCACCGGCACATAGAGATCGTCGCCGCCGCGGCCGGTGCAGTCGTTGCCGCTGCCCGCCTCGCCCGACTTCGCCTTGAAATTGCGCTCGACACGGAAGTCCGCGAGCGTGTTGATGCCCTCGGCCGCGCGCAGCCAGACGCTGCCGCCGAGACCGCCGTCACCGCCGTCCGGGCCGCCGAACGGCATGAACTTCTCGCGCCGGAAACTCAGGCAGCCGCGGCCGCCGTTACCGGCCTGCACGCGCATCTTGGCTTCATCGACGAATTTCATGGGGGTGCCCTGCGGGTGATGACAGCATCCGGCTCTGCAAACGAAAACCCCGGCGCGCGGCCGGGGTTCGCGTGGAAGATCCGGGAGCGCGACCTCAGTCGGAGACGACGCTCACGAACATCTTCTGCTCGGCACCGCGGCGCTTGAACGCGACCTTGCCGTCCTTGAGCGCGAACAGCGTGTGGTCCGTGCCGATGCCGACGTTCTCGCCGGGACGGTACTGGGTGCCGCGCTGGCGGATGATGATGTTGCCGGCGATGACCTGCTCGCCGCCGAACGCCTTCACGCCGAGACGCTTGCTGTGGGAATCGCGGCCGTTCTTGGTGCTGCCGCCTGCCTTTTTATGTGCCATGTGTCTGTCGCTCCAAAAGACTCTGGGTGGATCAGCCGGCGTTGATGCCGGTGACCTTGACCTCGGTGAACTTCTGACGGTGGTTCTTCATGCGCAGGTAGTGCTTGCGACGGCGGAACTTGACGATGCTCACCTTGTCGCCCTGGCCGTGACGCTGGACGGTCGCGGTGACCGAGGCGCCCTTGACCTTCGGGGAACCGACCGTCACGGACGAACCCGAACCGACGAGCAGGACATCGTCGAACTTGACCTCGGCGCCCGCCTCGGCCGTGAGAAGCTCGATGCGCAGGACGCTGCCTGCCTCGACCCGATACTGCTTGCCGCCCGTGGCGATGACCGCGTACATGATGACTCCACCCGGAAAAGGTCGCGCATTCTACTGGCGCACCCCCCTCGGGTCAAACCTTTCTGCGCCTGCAACCCCCTGTCCCGTCAAGGGCTTACCCGGGCCTCACTGCCCGCCCCCCGGGCACGCCGCAACCCCCTCGGGGTCGGGACGGGTCGATTCCGCTACCATTCGCGGATGAGCCCTCTCGCCATGGTCAAGGAACTGGTCCGCGACGACCTCGTGGCGGTGGACGCGGTCATCCGCGCCAGCATGAAAAGCGCGGTGCCGCTCGTCGATCAGGTAGCCGAGCACATCATCGCCGGCGGCGGCAAGCGCCTGCGGCCGCTGATCGTGCTGCTCGCCGCCCGGGCCTGCGGTTACCGGGGCGCGAGCCACATCGACGCCGCCGCCTTCATCGAGTTCATCCATACGGCGACCCTTCTGCACGACGATGTCGTCGACGGCTCCGAGCGCCGCCGCGGCCGCGACACCGCCAACGCCGTCTACGGCAACCAGGCGAGCGTGCTGGTGGGCGATTTCGTGTACTCACGCGCCTTCCAGATGATGGCCGCCATCGGCTCGCAGCGGGTCATGGAGATCATGTCCGAGGCGACCAATGTCATCGCCGAAGGCGAAGTGCTGCAGCTCATGAACGCCGGCGACCCGGACACCACGCAGCAGCGCTACCTCGAGGTCATCCACCGCAAGACCGCCAAGCTCTTCGAGGCGGGCGCCGAGGTCTCGGCCGTGCTCGCCGCGGCGAGCCCCAGCCAGCAACGCGCCCTCGCCGACTACGGCCGGCACCTCGGAACGGCCTATCAGCTGATCGACGATGTGCTCGACTACCAGTCGGACCCCGAGGAGCGCGGCAAGAACCTCGGCGACGACCTCGCGGAGGGCAAGCCCACCCTGCCCCTGATCCACGCCCTGCGCCTGTCCGGCGACGACGGGGTCAAACAGCTCATCCGCAACGCCATCGAACAGGGCGGCCTCGAGCAGCTCGAGGTCATCGTGGCCGCGATTGAATCGACCGGGGCACTTGAGTACACTCGCCGCCTCGCGCAGGACGAGGCCGACAGGGCGTTGATGGCGCTGCAAGCGCTCCCCGAAACGCCGTTCAAACAAGGTCTCGCCGCGCTCGCCCGGTTCGCCGTCGAGCGCAGTTCCTGACGACCGACCGCAAGATCGGGATGTAGCTCAGCCTGGTAGAGCACTACGTTCGGGACGTAGGAGTCGGAGGTTCAAATCCTCTCATCCCGACCATCCTTCCCGACGGTCACCCTCCCCGATCGCTATTCGCCTGCAGACGCTCCCCCATCTTCGCGTGCACGGCGTGCACGGCTTTGAGCGGTCGCACCATCACCTTGAACTCGATGATGCGCCCCGCGTCGTCCCAACGGATGAGATCGATGCCGTTGACCTGCACGCCTTCGATCTCGGTCTCGAACTCCAGCATGGCATCCCGCGCGCCGACGATCTCGCGCACATAACGGAAGGACGGGTTGCCGAGCACCTCGGCCGCCGCACCGAGATAGCCCATCACCAACCGCTTGCCGCGCTGCGGTGTGTGCACCACGGGCGAGAGGAACACCGCGTCGTCGTGCAACAACGACGCGAGCGCCGCGATGTCGCGGTCCTCGAGGATGCGGTGCCACTCGGCGACGGGATCGAGGGTGTTCATCCGGGGGGCGTTCATGTGTCGAAGGTTAGCGCATGCAACGCCGCGAGGCGCGGCAGGGTCGTCGACGACAACGCGCAAGCCTCTTCGGTGAGCAGCGCGAGGCTGCGGTCGCGTTCCACCACCACCTCACCGTCCCTCAGCAACCGCTGGCCGAGCCGCGACAGCGTCGCCTGCGCCTCGCGAGCGAGCGCGTCCGGCTCGCGCAGGCCGCGCTGCCAGGCCTCGAGCAGCAGCATCGTCGTGTAGCCGACTTCGACGCCACCACCCGACACGGGGCTTGCGAGCCAGGAGGGATCCGTGCTCTCGAGCGCGAGCGCGAGCAGGCGCGAGTTGATCAGCCGGCATCCGGCAGCGCGCTGCGCGAACCCCTCGCCCTCTTCCGCGACCGGTTGCGCCTGCGGCGCCAGCGCGGCCGCTGACTCGCCCATCACCCAGTACTCGCGCCGGAAGCGGGAGCGCGCGGCTGCGCCACCCGCGGTCCCGTCGGCCTCGCCCACCCGCGCGGCGAACCGCAGTCCCGCCCGGCACAGGATCGCCGCGACCTCCTCCGGATGCATCGGCGCCCAATCGCGGTTGAACAGTTCGTGCGCGAGATACGCCGTGCGCTTGCCGCGGATGGCGCGCAGCTCGGCTTCTATGCCCGGATGCAGCTCCTCGAACGATGGGTCGCGCGCCAGCCGCATCGCGACATCGCGCAGCGCCTGTTCGATGCGATCTGCGAGCGGCATCGCCGCGGGCGCGGCCTGCACGCTGCGCATCAGGAGGTCGCGCAGCGGCAGCATCGGCGCCCAGCCCGGCAGCGCGTTGTACGAAAGGTAGAAGACACCGCCCGGCCGCAGCCGCTGCTGCAGGAACGCCACGATGCGATCGCGGTTCGCCGCCGACACCCAGCTCCACACGCCGTGCGCGCCGACGAAGTCGAAGACCGGCAGATCATCGCGGGCGAAGAACTCCGCGAAGGTCTGCGCACAGACCTCGATGCGGGCATCCGTGTCCGCGACCAGCCCGCGCAACATGGCGGCGTGGACCGGGTTCAGGTCCGTGCCGTACCAGCGGGCTCCGCCTGCCACCGCATGGATGGCGAGACTCAGTCCCTGCCCGTAGCCGAGTTCGCAGGCGGTCGCGACGACAGTTGGCTCGATGCCGGCGGCGCGTAGCGCGCGTTCCATGCGCACGGGATCGAGGTCGGGTTGGTAGCCGTAGGTGTACGGGATGTCCTCGACATATCCCTCGGCGTCGACGGTCCGGGTCGGTTCCACGGGGGGCATGGTATCGCCCGGCCGGACTTTGCGGCATCCTTGGTCCACGAGCGAGATGCGGGGGTCCATGCTCAACTCGGACAGGCAGCACACGGGTGTCCCGAACGCCGGCGGACGGTCTCGGCGGATGAAGCCGCCGATCGTGGCGGCGGCGCTGCTGACGGCCCTGCAGGTCCTTCTGGTCATCCCCGGCAGCGCGCAGGCGCCGCCCGCTGCCGCGCGGACGGAACCGGATGCCCGTCCGCTGCCGGAGCCCTCGACCTCGGCGCGGGAACTGTTCGCCCGCACCCGCGACGGCATCGTCCAGGTACGGGTGCTGCTCGCCTCGGCGAACGAGCAATCCTCACTCGGCTCAGGTTTCGTGGTCCGCGACGACCCGCGGGCGGGCGCTTGGGTGGTCACCAACTACCATGTGGTCGCCGATCTCGCGATCGACCCGATCAAATACCGGATCGAACTGCGCGGCACGAACGAGCGCCGCACCCATGCTTCGCTGGTGGCGATAGATGTCATCCACGACCTCGCGCTGCTGCGCATCGATCCGATGGTGGAACGCGATCCATGGCAGACCTTCCCGCTGCGCGACGAGCCGCTCGCGCAGGGCGCAAAGGTGTTCGCGCTCGGCAACCCGTTGGAACTCGGCTTCCTGATCTCCGAGGGCATCTACAACGGCAAGGTCGAGGCGCAGCTCTACGAGCAGATGCTGTTCTCCGGTGCGCTCAACAGCGGCATGAGCGGCGGCCCGGCCATCGACGCGGCGGGCCGCGTGGTCGGCGTCAACGTCGCCACACGGCGCGACGGCGAGTCGCTGAGCTTCCTGGTGCCGGTCCGGTTCGTGCGCGACATGCTCGCCCGGTCGACGAGCGCCCGGCCGAGACGGGAATGGCGCAGCGAGATCGCACGGCAGCTGCTGCTGCACCAGGAGTTCGTCACCCGTACCCTGTTGGATGGCGCGGACGGCAGCGGGCGACCCGCCAACTTCACCACCCAGAAGCTGAGCGGCCGCGTCGTACCGACGCTCGGCGGCGCCCTGCCGAGGTGCTGGGCCGACACCAGACGCGTGGACGAACCGCGCTTCCTGCGGGAGCGCTTGCGCTGCGACCTCAAGGGCGGTCTGTTCGTGAACCGGCGTCTGACGCTCGGCGACGCCGAGATCGACCATGTGTTCCAGCGCAACATCAGCCTCGTGACGCCGCAGTTCCTCGACATCGACAGCGAATCCCCCTCCCATCTGGGATCCTTGACGACGCGGTTCGACCAGGAGGTCACCCGCGACGAATGCCGCGCCGACTTCGTGCGCGGCGCGGAGCGCGTCTACCGGGTGTCGATGTGCGTCAACGCCTACCGGAAGTTCCCCGGGCTCTACCGATACCGGGTCGACGCCCTGCAGGTCGACGATGTGAACCAGCGGCTGAAGAGCGGACTCGAACTGGACGGCTTCTCCTTCGAGAACGCGACCCGCATCACCCAGGCCTTTCTCGAGAGGCTGCGATGAGCTGGTTCGTCGAGGTCCTGCAGCGCGACGGGACGGCGCAACACCGCATGGCGGTACCATCCGGCGGTCTGCGGATCGGCCGCGCGCTCGACAACGATGTGGTGCTGGACGACGAGCACTGCGCCCCGTACCACGCGCGGCTGGAACCCGACGGCGATGCCGCCCGGCTGATCGACCTCGGCACCCGCAACGGCCTCGTGCCGAAAGGGGGACGGCGTACCGACGAGGTGCGCATCATCGACGACCGCCCGGTGCGGCTCGGACAGACCCTGCTGCGGTTCCGCTCCACGGCGTGGCCGGTCCCGGCGGAACGACCGCTCGACCTCGGGCGGATCGGGCTGTGGGCGACCTTGCTGCTCGCGGTCTACCTCTGCAGCGAGGCCTGGGGACTGATGGTCGAAGCGCGCGGCCAACGGCCGCCGCTCTATCTGAACAGCCTCGGCCGCAGCGCGCTCGCGCTCGGCCTGTGGAGCGCGGTCTATACCCTGTACGGTCGGTTGATCAGCGGCAAGGAGAGGTTCTTCTCCCACCTCGCCATCATCTGCATCGGGTTGCTCGCGCTCGGTGCGGTGGAGACGGTGCTGAACACGCTCGCGTTCGGCATGAACTGGCTGTGGCCGGTGCGCATCCAGCCGTATGTCCAGATCGCCGGTTTCGCGCTCATCGTCCGGCAGCATCTGCGCCTCGCCGACCCGAACCATTGGCCGATCCTGCGCTGGTTCGTGGGGCTCGCCGCCCTCGGCATCGCGCTGGTGCCGCTGCTGCAGCTGTACATCACCGAAGACCGCCTGACCCGCGTGCAGACCGTCACCCATCTGGCACACCCGATGCTGCGGACGGCACGACCCGTCACCATCGAGACCTTCCTCGCCGATTCCGCCGACCTCAAGCGCCAGGTCGACGACAGCCGCGACCGCAACCTCGCCGAGCGCGGCATGTTCGAACCTTCCGAAGATTGAGGCGATCCATGCGACGCGACAGACTGCTGCTGATCATCGGCCTGCTCGCCGCAGCGGCCTACTTCTACGGCCTCTTGGCCGACCAGTACATGCTGCGGCTCCTGACCAAGCCGATCCCGGTGCTCTGTCTCATCGCTTGGCTCGCGCCCTTCCCCGATGCCGACCACCGCCGGATCGCGATGGCGCTCGCGCTGAGCGCCATCGGCGATCTGCTCCTGGAGTTCCAGCCGCCGTTCTTCGTACCGGGCCTCGTCGCGTTCCTCGGCGCTCAGGTGGTCTACATCGTCGCCTTCACTGCGCGTGACAGTCGACCGCAGTGGCTGCGCGCCGTGCCGGCGGCGTTGTTCGGCATCGGCGCCTACCTGTGGCTCGCGCCCTCGCTGGGCGGCCTGCGCGGCGCGGTGGCGGCCTACATCGTCGCCATCTGCCTGATGCTCTGGCGGGCGTGGGCGACGCTCGGCGGGCCGCATCCGCAGCGCCTTGCGCGCTACGCGGCGGTGGGCGCGACCGCCTTCGCCCTGAGCGACATCCTCGTCGCCTACAACCGTTTCGTCGCGCCGGTGCTGGCGCTGAAGGTGCTGCTGATGGTGCTCTACTGGTCTGCGCAGTGGTCGATCGCGGCGTCGGTGGCACGCCACAACGGGAGACCCGCATGAACGCTACGACCCTGCCCGACGACGAGAGCGTCCACGGACGCAACATCGGCAGCCCCGCCTACCGGCGCTATGTGGTGCTGTCGCTGCTCGGGGTGTACACGCTGAACTTCATCGACCGGCAGCTGCTCGGCGTGATGGCGCAACCGATCATCGCGCAGTTCGACCTGACCGACACGCAATACGGTTTCCTCAACGGCCCGCCGTTCGCGCTCTTCTACGCCCTGATGGGCATCCCGCTGGCGATGGCGGCGGACCGCTTCAACCGGGTGCGCATCCTCGCGCTGTGCATCGCGCTCTGGTCGGTGATGACCGCGCTCTGCGGCCTCGCTACGGGGTTCGTGTTCCTGCTCATCGCGCGCATCGGCGTGGCCATCGGTGAGGCGGGTTGCACACCGCCCGCCAATTCCATCATCGGCGATTACTTCCGCCCCGGCGATCGCGCCCGCGCGATCGGCACCTACACGATGGGCGTACCCATCGGCGGCGCGCTGGCGAGCTTCATCGGCGGCCCGGCGGCGCAGCTCTCCGATGAGCGCGTCCGCGGTCTGCTCGACATCTTCGGCTTGGGGAACCTGCCCGACATCCTGCAGTGGGGCGAGGGGTTCGGTTGGCGCTTCGTGTTCCTCGCGCTGGGCATCCCCGGGGTCCTGGTCGCGGTCATCGTGCTGCTGACCATGCGGGAGCCGCCGCGCGGCGCCAGCGATCCGCTCGGAGCACCCAAGCAGGACCGGGCCGGATTCGCCGAGACGCTGCGGCTGCTTCGCGGCAAGCGGAGTTTCTGGGTGATGTGCCTCGGGGCCGGCCTGACGGCGCTCGTCGGCTACGGTCACTTCGCCTTCCAAGCGCCCATGATGCAGCGTCTGCATGGCATGCCGCCCGGCGAGTTCGCGCTGCGCTTCGGAGGTCCACTGGCGTTGGCCGCCGCCGGCGGCACCTGGTTGGGCGGATATCTGAGCGATCGTCTGACGCCGAGGTCACCCGCCGTCATCGCCTGGTTGCCCGCAGCCGCGCTGCTGACCGCGGTACCGTTCTACATCATCGCCTTCCACATGCCGGGCGACCGTCTCGGCCTCACCTTCGCCGTCTGGTTGGTGGCCGCCGTCGTGCACTATTCCTATGCCAGCGCGCAGTTCACCATCAGCCAGTCGCTGGTGCCCTCGCGCTCCCGCGCCTCGACCATCGCAATCCTGCTGCTGATCATCGCCCTGGTGGGCAACGGCATCGGACCGCAGCTGGTCGGCCTGCTGAGCGACACCTTCATGCGGCATGCGATCGACGCCTCGGGTTTCGGCGCGGTGCTGGACACGACCACCTGCCGCGCGCGCGATCTTTCAACGCTCGCACCGGAGCTGCGGGAGGTCTGCACCCGCGCGTACGGCGTCGGGCTGCAGCGCTCGATGACGGTCACGACGCTGATCTTCGTACCGGCCGCCCTCTGCTACTGGCTATCGTCGCGTTGGTTGCAGCAGGACCGGCTCGCCGCTCAATCGAAGGACTGACGCAGCTCCATCAGCACCGCGTCCTCGCCGTCGATGCGGATGAGACCGCGCCGCGGGAACTCGAGGTCGAGGATCACATAGACGGCGAGCGCCATGATCCCGGCGAAGGCCAGCTTGTGCAGCCAGTTCGGGTTGCGGCTGGAGCCGATGGAATAGCCGAACAGCATGGAACCGACCGCGCACAGCACGCCGAGCAGCAGATAGATGGCGAACGGCGGATGGTTGCGGGTCGCGGTGTTGCGCGTGGTCACGATGTCGAACATGGCGTTCAGCGAAGGCAGCAACACCTGTGCGGCGCCCGGCGATGCTTCGGGCTTGCGCACGCCCGCCACCGCGAGCTGCCAGATTTCGCCCTGCAGCTTCTGCGTCTCGAGCAGCTTCGCGTTGGTGCCCGCGACATCGCGCACCTGCTCGTAGGCCGAGACCCGCAGATCGGTGTACCGACGGAACAGGTCGCGCATCGCGGGCTGGTCGGCAGCGGGGAGCAGATCGATGCGCAGCCAGGCGGTGCCGATGTCGTTGGCCTCCTGCGTGATGAGGTGACGGCGGTCCTCGAAGCGCGAGGCCGCGCCGGAGAAGGTGAAGGCGATCAACAACCCGAGCAGCGCGAAGATCGCGCCCTCCGCGGCGCCGAGCCCGTCGGCGAAGGTCTCTTTGTCGGTCTGATAGCGATGGCGCCCGATGCGACGGCCGACCTCGACGGCCAGCATCATGACCACGAAGAGGCCGACGGCCACCATCGACCCCATCTGCGCCAGGCTAATATCGGTCGTGTCCATGGCGCCATCCTAACGGGACATCGTCCGGTGCTACCATCCGAAGCATGAAAATCGCAGCCCACGCGCCCGCGGCCGCGCTCGCCGCCACCCTGCTCGCCCTCGTCTGCCCGCTCGCCGCGCCGACGGCCCAGGCCGCCGGCGTCGAGTCGCTCTCCAAAGCCGACAGCGTCGCCGGTCTCAAAGCGGCCCTGGGACAAGGCACCGACCGCGCGGTGTCGATGCTCGGTGCCACGGACGGATTCCTCGGCAACCCGAAGGTCCGCATCCCGCTGCCCGCCGGCCTCGCCAAGGGCGAGCGCATGTTCAAGATGCTGGGCCTCGATGCAGAGGCCAAGGAGCTCGTCACCTCGATGAACCGCGCGGCAGAGGCCGCCGTGCCCGAGGCCCGAACGCTGCTCGTCGATTCGGTCAAACAGATGAGCGTCGACGATGCGCGGCAGATCCTCACCGGCGGCGATGACGCCGCGACGCAGTACTTCAAGCGCACTTCCTACGACAAGCTCGCCGCCCGGTTCCTGCCCATCGTCAAGCAGACCACCGACCGGTCGGAGCTCTCGAAGCAGTACAACCAGTTCGCGGGGCAAGCGGCTCGTCTCGGTGCGATCGATTCGCGCGATGCGCGGGTCGAGGACTATGTCACCCGCAAGGCGCTCGACGGCCTGTTCGTGATGATCGCCGAGGAGGAGCGCGCCATCCGCAAGGATCCGCTCGGCCAGGCGAGCAAACTGCTGCAGAGCGTGTTCGGCGCCGTCAAGAAGTGACGCCTCGCCGCACATGACGACGCGCCGCCGCTTCCTCGGCACCGCGCTGGCGGGCGCCGGCGTCGCCGGATCGCTCTCCGCGCTCGGCCTGCCGCGGGCGGTTGCGAGGACCCGCGCCCGCCCGGCACGCTTCTCGCGAGACCCTTTCACGCTCGGCGTGGCGTCGGGGT
Organism: Pseudomonadota bacterium; assembly: GCA_947459825.1. Lineage (GTDB taxonomy): Bacteria > Pseudomonadota > Gammaproteobacteria > Steroidobacterales > Steroidobacteraceae > UBA964. The sequence goes on from CANHFH010000033.1 coordinate 17,658, forward strand.
ATCCGCGCGCCGACGGCATGGTGCTCTGGACCCGCCTCGCACCGGCGCCTTTCTCACCCGACGGCGGCGCAGGTCTCGACGACCTCGAACTGCGCTGGGAGATCGCCGAGGACGAGTCGTTCACGCGACGCCTGCGAAGCGGCAGCACGGTCGCCCTCGCCGACGAAGCCCACAC
>CANHFH010000034.1 GCA_947459825.1 Pseudomonadota bacterium
CCAGCGTTCGCCGAGCGGGCTGCGCACGTTATAGAGCGGCATGAAGGGCATGGCGTTGGCCACCGTGGGCACCGTCGCCGGCACCTCGGCACCGTGGGGCTGCAGCACCGCCCTTAGACGCGCCACGGCAGCACGGCAGGATGCGTCATCGATGCCGTCCACCAGCCAATGCGCCGAGAACACCGCGTCCTTCAGGAAGCCGCGCCCGGCGACCGCCATCTTCGCGAGTTGGCCGATGCCGTCCCAGATGCCACGCGAGGTCTGCCAGACCGCGAGCGCGGACTTCAGGGCGGTGGCGGCGTCCGCCTTGCCGAGCTGACCCTGCTGGAGCGCGGGATCCAGACCGAAGTTGGTGAGGTTGAGGCCCTCCTTGGCGGCGGCCTCCATGCCGGCGGCGAGCTTCGCGAAGTTCTGGAAGCCGAACGAGACCCCCATGACATGGCTGTTGCGCCGCATCAGGCGGAGCGACACCGCGGTCTTGATGCCGAGCGCCCCGCAGTCGCCCATGAAGAGCCCGGTGAGATCGGGTCCGTAGGAGCGCAGGAAGGGCGCGCCGTTCGCGCCGCCCCAACTGCCGGTGCGGATGGTCTCGCCGGTGCCTAGCACCACCTCGACCCCAAGAGGCGTCTCGCCTGAGACGCCGAACACGCCCGTCCCCCAGGTGACGCTGTTCTGAGACAGCGAGCCACCGACCGTGGCGGTGAGTCCCGAGAACGGGCCGTAGAACGGTGTGCGCAATCCGCGAGCGGCGAGCGCCTCGTTGAGCTTGGCCCAGGTCACCCCGACCTGCACGACGACATACATGTCGCGCTCGTTGATCTCGAGGATGCGATCCAAACGCGAGGTGTCGAGGCTGACGGAGCCTGGCTCTGCGGGCAGATAGCCGTCGGTATACGACGCGCCGCCGCCGCGCGGCACCACCGCCACACCGCGGGCCACGCAAGCACGGACCACAGCGGCGACCTCTGTGGCCGAGCCGGGCCGGACGACCGCCGAGGGCAACGCACCCGATCGATAGATGTCGGTGGAGAAGAACGCGAGCTCGGTGTCGTCGGTCAGCACATGCGCTGCGCCGACCGACGCCGCAAGTTCGCGGACCAGGGCGTCCGACGCAGTCTGCGGAGCCGCGTTCATGTCAGCGCACCGCGGTGAGGCGTTGCTGCTGGTGCGGCGGCTCGCGCTGCTGGTCGGCGAAGGACTGCCGGATCTTCTGCGCGGTGTCGCGCAGCTTCGGCAGGAAGCGTTCCACCGCGAGCTTCAACGGCACGGCGGTTCCGCTGAAACGGATCGTCACGGCGGCGAGCACGCGATCATCCACCATGATCGGCACCGCCATGCTGATCTCGTCCGAAACGCGGCGCGGGCGCACCGCCGAGGCGTATCCCTGCATCCGCGCATCGTTGAGCATCTTCATGAGTTCGGTGCGGTTGCGGGCGAGCGCGTCCTCTTCCTTGTTGGACCGCGCGAGGATGTCGATCAGCGACTCGCGGTGCGTCGGCGACGAGAACGCGAGATAGACGCGGCCGGACGAAGAGGTGAGCAGCGGCACACGGAAACCGGCCGAGTAGCGCTCGACCGCCAGCGGGCTGCGATGGTCGGTGGACTCGCGGACCATCATGGTGGTGCCCGAGAGCGAGGCGATGGCCACCGGCCAGACGATCTCCTTGCCGAGCTCGTGGATGTAGGGCCGCGCGATCTGCGTCACCCAGGCCTCGTCGTCGTAGCCGTCCGACAGACCGCGGACCATGATGGTCAGACGGTACCGGTCGTCGTTCGCGTCGCGGTACACGAAGCCGGCGTGGCTCAGCGTCTCCAGGATGCGATAGGTGGTGGTGCGCGGCAGACGGATCTCCTGCGCGACTTCGGAAACGGTTGCACCGTTACGAAGGTTGAGCACGGTGAGCGCGTCGAGGCCACGGATCAAAGCCCTGATCGGACGAGTCGAGTCCATCGTGTGATACCCCCGTATCGATGGTTTTGTTGTGTCCGAGAGTGTAGACAGGGCGGCGCAACGCTGTCCACAAGGCGGACGGGAACCGCGAGGTGGACCCGGGACCGAGGTGTAGCCCGGTATCCACGCCCATAATCGAGCGGGATCTGCGACGCGTCGATAGGGGGTGACATGTCGGGGGATTCGGCTCGAGCGGCCGTGGGCCGCCTCACCACGGGCCAGCTGATGGCCTACGCCGCGCCTACCGTGGCGCTGCAGTCGGTGTTGACGCCGCTCTATGTGTTCTTGCCGCCGGTGTACTACTCAGCGGAGGTCGGGCTGTCGGTGGCGATGGTCACGCTGGCGTTCTTCGTCGGGCGTTTCTGGGAGGCGCTCATCGACCCGCTGGTCGGCGCGTTGTCGGACCGCACGCGCAGTCGCTTCGGGCGCCGTCGCGTCTGGATGCTCGCCGGTGCGCCGGTGGTGTTGGCCGCCGCCTGGTTCCTGCTGTCGCCGCCACCCGGTGCATCGCTCGTCTACCTCGTCGTGGCGCTGGCGGTGTTCTATGCCGGCTGGACGATGGTCTACGTGCCGCACCAGACCTGGGGCGGCGAACTCTCCGACGACTATGCGGAGCGCTCGCGCATCGCGGGGTTCCGCGAGAGCGGGGCGTTCCTGGGGTTCCTGAGCGCGACCCTCGTCGGCATCCTCTACTGGAACGTGTACCGCGGCATCGCGGCACCGAGCTACGCGCAGATCGTGCAGGCGGTCGGCGTGTTCTTCGCGATCGCGTTGCCGCTCGGAATCCTGTGGTGCTTCGCACGGGTGCCGGCCGCGTCGGCTGCCACGGAACGCACGCCCGGCTGGGGCGAACTCCTCGCGATCCTCCGCCGCAACGCGCCGTTCCGTCGCCTCGCGGGTGCGTATCTCATCGACCGCATCGCCATGGGGGCGTACTTCGCTGTGCAACCGGCGCTGATCTCGCAGGCGCTCGGCATCCCGGATCAGGTGCTGGTGGTGGCGCTCGTCAACACCATCGCGGCGGTGCTGCTCGCCTTCACATGGGTGCCGATCTCCAACGCGATCGGCAAACATCGCGCGTACTGCGTGGCCAACCTCGTCACCGCGATCTCCTACCTGCTGCTGTTCTTCGTGCCTGCTGGCCTCGCCTGGCCGGTGCTCGCGGTCAATGCGCTGATGGCCTTCGGCAACGGCGGCACGATGGTGACGCCGCCCGCGATGACCGCCGATGCGGTCGACTCGGACGAGCTCGAGTCCGGCATCGCGCAGATGGGCGGGCATATGGCGTTCCTCGCATGTGTCTTCAAGCTGGGCATGGGGCTCGGGCTCGTGGTCGGCCTGCAGTTCCTGACGGCTTTCGGTTACGCCGGGATGGGCGCGGCGTTGTCCGATGACGCCACGATGGGCGTCAGGCTCGGCGCCTCGGTGCTGCCCGCGCTGCTTCTGCTGCTGCCCATCGCGCTGATGTGGCGCTATCCCATCGACGCGGCGCGGCACGCATCGATACGGCAGCAGCTCGGCGCGCGACGCGCGGGGGAGGCGGTGTGATGGGCAAGTTCTTGAAGTGGATCGGTCGCCTCGTATCGGGCCTTGCCGGGGTGCTGCTGCTGGCGGTGGCGGTGCTGCTCCTCGCGGCCTGGATCGCCGATCCGGCGGTGCCGTGGAACCTGCTGTTCGGGCAATCTTTGAGCGAGCCCGCTGCGGTGCAGGACTCGCAGCCGCAGGAGGCCGTCCCGGGGCGGCCGCGCGACGACATCGCGATCGGCGCGCAGGTGACCATCGATCCGCGCGGTCTGGCGCTCGCCGAACGGTACGCCGACAAGATGCAGTCCGTGGCGGTCCTGGTGTTCCATCGCGGAGCGCTGCGCTACGAGCGTTATTGGCCGGGTTTCGATGCCGGCACCCGCACCAATCCGAACTCCATGCACAAGGGCGTCCTGGCGCTGGTGGTCGGCGCGGCGATCGCCGACGGCCATATCGACTCGGTGGATGCACCCGCCTCGAAGTGGCTCGCCGCATGGCAGGGCGATGCACGGCGGGACATCACGGTGCGCGAACTGCTGCAGATGTCGAGCGGCCTCGAGGTGCCGGTGTTCGGCACCTGGAAATCCTCGCGCATCCTGTTCGGCTCGGACCTGCAGGCCGGCGTGCTCGGTCTCGGCATCGAGGCGCCCCACGGCAGCCTGTTCCAGTACAACAACGCGAGCACCCAGGCCTTGGTGATGATCGTGGAGCGGGCCACCGGCAAGCGCTATGCGGAGTACCTCTCGCAACGGCTCTGGCAACCGATCGGGGCGAGCGACGCGGCGCTCTGGATGGACCACGCGGGCGGACAGCCCCGCGGCTTCTGCTGTCTGTTCGCCACGGCCCGCGATTGGTTGCGGGTCGGCCGGCTGATCCTCGACCGCGGCCGCGTCGGCGAGGCGCAGGTGCTGCCCGCCGAGTGGATCGATGCCATGACCACGCCATCGGCCCGCAACCCGAACTTCGGCATGCATGTCTGGATCGGGTCGCCGCCGGCGCAGAAACGGCCGTACAACCGCCATACCACCAAAGCCGATGCGAGCGCGTTCCATTCGTCGCGCTTCTTGGCCGAGGACATCATCTACATCGACGGCTTCGGAGGACAACGCGTGTACATCGTGCCCTCGCAGGAACTCGTGATCGTGCGCACCGGCGTCTCGTCCCGTGAATGGGACGACGCCATCCTGCCCAACGCGCTCATCGGCGCGGTGCGTCGATGAACGGCCGGGTCGTCGAGCAGCGCCTAAGGCTCGCGGAGGGCCTGTTGTCGCTGGCGATCTTCGCGCTGGTGGCGTTCCAGATCTACCAATCGACCAAGGTCGGCACCACGCCGCGCGGCACGGCGGCACGCGAGGCGCTGCAGCACCTGCATGTCGCCAACGGCCTCACCATCCTGCTGCTGCTGCTGCCGCGCCTATGGCTGTGGCTCCGGTTGCCGCGTCCGGCGCGTCCGACGCGCGTCCCCGCAGCCGCGGACGACCTCGCGCGGCGCTGCAACCTCGGCCTCTACCTGCTGCTGCTCGCGCTGTGCCTCATCGGTCCCTTCTTCGCGTGGTCCGAAGGGCATGCGGTGTCGTGGTACGGGCTCGGCACGCTGCCGCCCGTGATCGGTGCGGGATACCGGCCCTCGGTGACGCTCGGCTACCTGCACAGCGCCGTATCGTTCGCGCTGCTCTTGCTCGTCGGTCTGTCGGTGTGCGTCGCGCTTTGGCAGGCGGTCCGATATCGCGCAGCACCTTGGCGGATGTTGCCGGCATTCCCCTGGTCCGGGTCGCAGGTCAGCGACCTCGCCCGCACGGGCGCCGGCTGGAACGCGCTGCATGCGCTGCTGTTCGCCGGCGTGCTCGCGCTCGGCGCCTGGATGCCGTACAAGGTGTTCGGCGTGGTGCCGTTCACCACCGGCGCGCAGCTGGTCGCCTCGGGGCCGCCGCCCGTCGCCGACCCGTACCTCGATGCGTCACCGCCGCCGCCGCTCGATGCGCAGACCACCAAAGATTTCATGTGGTGCCGTTTCTGCCACACCTTCGACAACGGCGGGGCGCACGGCGTCGGACCGAACCTGCACCGGGTGTTCGGGCGCCGCGCCGCGAGCGCGGCCGGTTTCTATTACTCGCCGGCGTTCGTGGAAGCGGGGCAGGGCGGGCTGGTCTGGGACGCGGCGCAGATCGAGGCGCTGATCGCCGACCCGGAGGGCTTCCTCGGCGGCAAGCACCGCATGCGCTATCCGCCGATCACGGATCCGGAGCGCCGCGCCAAGGTGATCGCGGCGTTGCGGTGGGAGACGCGTTAGGCGGCAGCGGGCGCGTCGGTGCAGAGGCGCGCCGCTGAGGCGCCCGCCAAGCGGCCGAGCGTCACCGCCATGCACAGCCCGACCGCCGGCAGGTAACCCGTCACCGCCGGGCCGGAGATGCTGCGGGCAGCGCCGCCGCCTGCCGTGATGTTCGGCAGCGGCCGACCGTCCGGACGCAGCACGCGGGCGCCGTCGTCCACCTGCAATCCGCCCTGGGTGTGGAACAGCGCACCGGTGACGCGCACCGCGTAGTAGGGCGGCGCGAGCGGAGCTAGCCCTGCGAAACTGCGTCCGAAGCGGTCTTCGGTCCCGGACGACCGCGCCGTGTCGATGGCTGCGTTCTCGGCGGCGAAGGTCCCCTCGGGAACCCGGCAAGCCTGCTCGAGCTCCGCCCAGGTATCGCCGCGACGCAGCGCTCCGACCTCGACCAGCTGCCGCTGCTCGACGGAGTGCGGTACGCAGGCCTCATGACGGCGGCCATCGAAAACCACCCACGCGACACCGCCCGGCTGCGCGAGCACCGGTACGCACATGCCCGAGATGTTCGCGAGCTCGTGGGTGAAGCGGTGGCCCTCGGCGTTGGCGAGGAAGCCCCCTTCGATCAGCAAGGGATGCGGGACGACGATCTGCTGCGGGTCGGCGAGGGTGCCCAAGCCCTGATAGGCGGTCATGTCGCCCACCGCGCCGCCGAGCGCCTCGCCCCACAGGATGCCGTCACCCTGGTTGCCCTCGTGCCCGAAATACTTGGCGTTCGCCATCTCGGGGATGTGGCGCGTCACCATCGCGTGGTTGCCGCCGAAGCCGCAGGTGGCGAGCACCACCGCGCCGCACCCGAGATGCTCCACCACACCGCCCGGCCGTTCGATGCGCAGGCCGAGCACGCGGTCGTCCGCATCGGCGTACAGGTCGGTGACGCGTGCCTCGGTCATGACCTCGATGCCGGCCCGACCGCAGGCGTTCTGCAGCAGGCCGAGCAGCTCCTCGCCGTTGCGGCCGGGCGGGATGTGCAGCCGCGGCCGCGAGTGCCCGAGACCGGTCCATTTGAAGTCGAGCAGCAACGGGACACCGTGGTGCGCTGTCAGCCAGTCGAGGGTGGGACCGGATTCGCGGGCGATGAGACGCGCCAACGCGGGGTCGGCGCGGCCCTCGGTCTTGGCCATGACATCCGCGACGAACGACTCCGGATCGTCCTCGACGCCCGCCGCACGCTGCGCCGCTGTGCCGACGCCGCAGACCGCCCCGAGCGACATCGAGGTGCTGCCCCAAGGGCGGGCATCGCGCTCGAGCACCAGCACCTCCCGGCCCGCATCCCGCGCGGCGAGCGCGGCGGTGAGGCCACACGCCCCCGCGCCGACGACGGCGACGTCGATGCTGAACTCGAACTCGGGGATGTGCTCGCGGATGATGCCCATGTCGCTTTACCCTGCGGCGGCGTGATGCCGGTCAGATGGCGTCGAAGTCTAGCATCGGGGGCGGCCGGCGATGCCGCAACGCCCGGGCCTCGGCTAAACTCCGACCGACCCTTGTTGCGAGGTGCGCTCGATGTCCCAAGCTGTCCACCTGATGCCCGGTGCCGTCGAGGGCGCGTTGGCCGAACTCCGCCGGGTGCTCGGTGTCGCACAGGTCGTCACCGACCGCGCGGAACTCGAGTTCCATTCGCAGGATGTGTACCGCGCGGGCGAACTGCCGGCAGCGCTCATCCGGCCGTCGACCACCGAGCAGTTGGCGGAGGCGCTGCGCGCGATCGCGCCGGCGCGGCTGCCGATCGTTCCGCGGGGCGGCGGCATGTCCTACACCGACGGTTATCTGCCGAAGGCGCCGCACTCGATCATGGTCGACCTGCTGGCCATGGACCGCGTCGAGGTCATCGACGCCGAGGACCGCTTCGTGACCGTGCAGTGCGGCGCGACCTGGAAGCAGCTGTTCGACGTACTTGCGCCGCACGGCGTCCGCACGCCGTACTACGGGCCGTTGTCGGGACTGCGCTCGAGCGTCGGCGGCGCGCTGTCGCAGGGCAGCATCTTCCTCGGCTCGGGGCGCTACGGTCCGGTGGCCGAGAGCGTCATCGGTCTAGATGTGGTCACGGCCGACGGGCGTGTGCTGCACCTCGGCAGTCATGCCAACAAGAACGGCAAGCCGTTCTTCCGGCAGTTCGGTCCCGATACCCTCGGCATGTTCCTGTCGGATTGTGGTGCGCTCGGCATCAAGACCCGCGCGACCTTCCGCCTCATTTGTCCGCAGCCGGAGTCGCGGTTCCTGTCGTTCAGCTTCCGCGAGGCGGGAGCGCTGTTCGCGGCGATGGCCGATGTCGCCCGCGCCGATGTGATCTCCGAACAGTTCGGGTTCGATCCGGGATTGCAGGCGGTGCGGATGAAGCGCACCAGCCTCGCCGCCGACGCCAAGGCGCTCGGCGCGGTGGTGAAGAGCGCGGGCGGCGTGCTCAAGGGTCTCAAGGAGGGCGCGAAGGTCGTGATGGCCGGTCGCAATTTCCTGGAGGAGGGGACGTTCTCCATCCACCTGTCCCTCGACGGCCGTGACGCCGCCGATGCCGACGCGAAAGCGGACATCGTCCGTCGCATCATGTCGGCCCAGGGCACGGAGGTCGAGAACACCGTGCCGAAGGTGATGCGGGCGAACCCGTTCGCCGAGCTCAACAGCATGTTGGGTCCGGGCGGCGAGCGCTGGGTGCCGGTGCACGGCACCGTCCCGTTCTCGCAGGCGCTGTCGATGTATGAGGCCTGCGAGGCGGTGTTCGCCCGCCACGCCGAGGCGATGCAGCGGCACGACATCGACCGCGGGTATCTCGTGTGCACGGTCGGCGGCTCAGGGACGCTGCTCGAACCCGTGCTCTACTGGCCGGATGCGCGTAGCGCGTTCCACGAACGGGTGCTCGACGCGGCATATCTCGCCAAGCTCCAGCAGTATCCGCCCAACCCTGAAGCCGCCGCCGCGGTCGCTGCGCTGCGCGGCGATCTCGCCACCGCGTTCATGGAGCAGGGCGCCGTGAGCTTCCAACTCGGCAAGTTCTACCGGTACCAGGAGGGCCTCGAGCCCACCGCCGCCCGTCTGCTGCGCGAGCTCAAGGCACTCCTCGACCCGGATGGTCGGATGAACTCCGGCGCGCTCGGTCTCTAGGGCGCGCGCCCTTACATCCGTCCATCACATATCTCAGATACACCAGGCCGATACACCAAGGGGAACTCGTCATGGCTAAGATCATCGTGCTCTTCAACCTCAAGCCGGGCGTCAGCGTCGCCGACTACGAGCGGTTCGCGCGTGAGACCGACCTGCCGATCGTCAACAAGCTGCCCTCGGTGCGCAGCTTCGAGGTGCTGAAGGCGCAAGGCACGTTGGCCGGCGGCGCCTCCCCGTACCAGTACCTCGAGATCATCGATCTCGTCAGCCTCGAGCAGCTCGGACAGGATGTCTCGACCGAGACCATGCAGAAGGTCGCGGCCACCTTCCAATCTATGGCGGACAACCCGCAGTTCATCATCACCGAGTCTTTGTGATCGGAGAGCGGCTCATCTGAGACCGCACCGCGGTGCGCGAAATCAGCGCTCCGCGATGATCTCGAGCCACTCCTGCGCGGCGCCGCGCAGCAGCCCGACCCAGCGGCCGTCGTAGGGCGGCTCGTCGCAAGGTGCAGGAGCGACCCGCCAGGGCAGGGCCTGTCCCTCGTGCGGCGCCGCTGTGAGGTCGGCGACGAACGTCACCATCGCGATGCCGGGCGGCAGGTCGCCGCGGCGACGCGGTCGTGGCACCGCGCTCGACGGGTACTGGTCGAGTTCGATCGCGTAGGAGGGTGGCAGCGGCGCGAGCGCGATGGGCGTCGTGTTGTCGCGCGGCAGACCATGGGCGTCCTGCAGGACTCCGACCGGTGAGTCGTAGGCGGGCGTGACGGCGAGTCCCATCTGGTCGCGATAGAAAGTCTGCATCGCCGACATCGACGGCCCGCCGAGCACCACGATGAAGGTCCGATCGACAGCGCAGCGTGCGGGCGTCTTGACGAAAGTACCGCCGCCGGGCGGCAGTCGCGTGAAGTAGTTGAGTTCGCCTGCGGGGCCGGTCGCCTGCATCGCGATGATCGCGGGGTTGGAGGCTAGCGCTTCGGGCGGTCCGATGACGCGGAACGGCGACCCGCCCGCCGCGAACCGCGCGGCGAGGGCGACCGGGTCCTCGGCGAGGATCTCGTTGGCGTTCCAGCCGTAGGTCATCAGCGCCGCGTAGCCGGGCGTGGGAGGGCGCTCGATGAGGCGCAGCGCGGTCTCGGGCGAAGCCGGCGAGCACAGCGATGCCGTTCGGCTGCCTGCCGCAAGCGGCGCTTCCCAAAGCGCCGCGAGCCCCTCGGAGACTGTGCCTTCGCTCCTTACCTGATACCCCAGCCAGTCGACATACGCGCGTACGGCCGCAACGATATCGGGTACGCAGAGGGTGACCATGCGGAGGGAGCGGAGCATGGGCGCCATCCTACGCCCGTCGGGGGGTCAGGTCGCAGGGCGGTCATCCGCACCGCTTGGCCGATGCGCGGACGCAAGGACGGGCGGCGCGGGCGTAGTATCGGACCGAGCGGCCATGGGAGGCCGCGCAACGGGAGTCCGTCGCATGAAAGCCATCCCCCACAAGCGCAGCCGCGAGGTCGAGGCCTGGCTGCGCAAGGAAGAGGTCGAGCAGCGCAAGCGCTACCGCAAGATCGTCGCCGAGCAGGAGGCGCTCTCGCCGAAGCGTGACAAGTGGATCGCGCAGTTCCTGCAGCGTATCCAGACGCGCGGCGTCCATACGCACTACGACCAGATGCGCAAGGTCCGGCCGGAGGAGATCCCGGTCAAGCCGAAGCGCAAGTTCCGCGTAGTGTTCTGACGCGACCCTTTCCAGAGAGGACCGACACATGGCCCGTCCGCATATCGAACCCTTCGTCGACCGCGATGTCCCGTTCAAGAAGATGACCCTGCCGGGTTTCCCGAAGGGCATGCAGTACAAGATGCTGTCGCTCGACACCGACGATGGTGCCTGCACCATGACCGTGCTCTTCGAGCCCGGCTACAAGCAGCCGCCCGGCATGAGCTATTCGGAGTACGAGCTCTTCATCATGTCGGGTTCCGTCACCATCGGCGAGAAGGTGTGGGGCCCCGGCAGCTACATCTTCGTGCCGGCCGGCGTCGCCATCGAGGCGCTGTCCTCGCCGCGCGGCGCCACCGGGCTCATCTTCTACAACTACGGCGAGCCCTCGTTCGTCGAGTCCGATACCGACCACAAGCACGCCGAGCGCAACCGGCTCGCGATGGTCAACTCGTACGACAACCTGCACTGGACCTCGACCAACTTCTTCCCGGCGACGGCGCCCGGTTGCATGGTCAAGGTGCTGCGCTTCGATCCGCGCACGCACGGCTTCACATTCCTCTACTGCATGACGCCGAATTTCTGGCAGGACAACATCTCCTACCACGACTGCTGCGAAGAGGCGTACCACATCTGGGGCACCTCCTGGATGATGCAGTTCGGCGACCTGCCGACCGGCGGCTACTTCTGGCGCCCGCCGTACATCAACCACGGCGCGTTCGCCTCCAAGCTCGGCATCCTCGCCATCGGCCGCACGGATACCCAGCTCTACAACCACTTCCACTTCAATCCGTGGACCAACATCGAAGAGAACCAGGAACGCGCCGCGAGCCGCATGCTCCACCGCAACCCTGAGCTCTACAAGTGGGTGAACTCCCACGGCCACAACCACCCGATCGACTTCGAGTTCGACCACGGCCATGCGCACGGCGACATGGCGCACCATCACGGCGACGGGATGGTCGACCACAAGCACAAGAAGAAGAAGCGCAGCCGCCGCTGAGGCGACGGGCGGCCGGATCCCGCGGTCAGCGCGCGGATCCGGCGCCGTTCCGTCGGCGGGTCACCGCCAGTCGTCGGCGACCTTGTGCTCGTCGATGAGCGTGCGGAGCCGGATGCGGCCGTCCGCGCCGATCCACTGCCAGACCCGCGAGCGCAGACGCAGCGTGGCGTCGAGCTGGATCATCTCGTAGAAGCGCGTCGCCGGCTCATCGCGCCTGCGCCACTGCAGCAGCAGCGTGCGGTTCTCGGGATCGCGCGCATCTTCGGCGGCCCAGCCGTCGATCGGGCCGTCCTCGAACCACAGGCGGTCATCGCGCCAGCGCCCTTGGAACTCGCGGTTCTCGGTGCGCCCGTCCGTCCAGGTGTAGAGGTTCGTCTGGTGGTAGTCCCAGCCGTTACCCGGCGCCACACGGCAGGTCAGTCGGGAGGCGTGTTCGTCCACCAGCCGTCCGGCCGCGTCGTAGTAGCGGTAAGTGCCTTCCCAGATGCCGGCTTGGCTCGAGAGCAGCGGCATCAGCTTGGCGAGATCGGTCATGTCGGAGGTCTCCATGTGCAGGACCTCCCGTCGGTGCCCCCGGACGGAACGCTATCACGGGCTCCGGCGGGGGTGGGAGGGCGACCGATGGGGCTTCGGGGTATGCTTATCGGCTTGGCCGGCCAGCGGCCAGACCGGCAAGCACCCAGAGAGAAGGACCCTCAGATGACCACGCCCGAGTCGGCTGTCCGCACCAGCGACAGCCTGCGCAATGTCCGATATGAGATCCGCGGCAAACTTGCCCGCCGCGCGCAGGAGATCTCCCGCAAGGGTTACGAGGTCATCTCGCTCAACATCGGCAACCCGGCGCTGTTCGGTTTCCGCACGCCGGAGACGATGCGTCTCGCGATGATCGAGAACTTCCCCGACAGCGAGGGCTACTGCCATCAGAAGGGCATCTTCCCGGCGCGCGAAGCGGTGGTGATGCAGCAGCAGGCCCGCGGCGTCACGGGCGTCAGCGCCGAGGAGGTCTTCATCGGCAACGGCGTCAGCGAGCTCATCGACCTCGCGCTCCGCGCGCTGCTCAACGACGGCGACGAGGTGCTGGTGCCGAGCCCGGATTACCCGTTGTGGACGGCGGCGGTGAACCTCAACCGCGGCCGCGCCGTGCACTACGCCTGTCGGCCCGAGAACGGCTTCGTGCCGGACCCCGAGGAGGTCGCGCGGCTCATCACGCCGCGCACCCGCGCGATCGTCGTCGTCAACCCCAACAACCCCACCGGCGCGGTCTACCCGCGCGCCGTGCTCGAATCGCTGGCGCGCCTCGCCGAGCGCCATGGCCTCGTGGTGCTGAGCGACGAGATCTACGACCAGGTGCTCTACGACGGCGCCGAGTTCGTGCCGATGGCGACGCTGGTGCATGACGCCGTCTGCGTGACGATGTCGGGCCTCTCGAAGGTCTACCGCGCCTGCGGCTACCGCGTCGGTTGGGCGGTGGTGTCGGGCAAGCTGCGCGCCGCGCAGGGGCTGCTCGAGGCGATGGAACTGCTCGCCTCGCTGCGCCTGTGCAGCAATGTGCCGGGACAGTGGGCGGTGCAGACCGCGCTCGGTGGCGTACAGAGCATCCGTGACCTGTGCACGCCCGGCGGACGGCTGTTCGAGTCGCGCCGTGCGATCGTGGAGTCGGCTGCGGCGAACCCGTCGTTGAAGCTCGTGGTGCCGCAGGGCGCCCTGTACGCGTTCGTCGGTGTCGACCGCGAGCGGCTGCCGGACTTCGACGATCAGGCGTTCGCACTCGACCTGCTGGAGCAGAAGCATGTGCTGGTGGCGCCGGGCGTCAGCTTCAATGTGCCGTACCGCGACCATTTCCGCGTCACCAACCTGCCCGATGCCGCGACGCTGCGGACGGTGTTCGCGAGGATGGGCGAGTTGCTGGAGGAGTACGCGTCACGGTCCCGGTCGCGACCGACGGATCTCAAGGTCGTCGAGGCGGGCGCTCGTTTCAGGACCTGATCCGGCTCAGCGCCACTCGATCGAGAGCGGGTGCTGGCCTGCGGTGTCCGCGGGACCGAAGATCATCAGCCTGGGCCGCCAGGCAGGGTCCCGCGCCCGCACCTTCCCCTCGAGGCGCCAAGCGCCACCGGGTGGGGCGTCTGCGACATCTCCCATCGCCACCGCGGCGATCGTCGCGTCCAGCGCCAACGGCCCACCCCGATCGCTCAACCGGCCGACGAGGTCCGGGCCCTCGCGCCAATCGAGCCGATAATCGCCGAGCACCCATCGTTCCCGTCCGAGCGACACGAGGCCGTCCACATCGACCCGTCCTTCGATACGGGTCAATCGTTGGGCTTGCAGTCCGACACGCTTCAGGTCGATGCGCAGGCGACCCTCACCTGGGGACCAGGCTTGAAGCAGCGAGGGCGGCCAGAGCGGCAGTGCACGCACCGTCGAAAGGTCCGCTTCGCCGCGGAGGTCGCGGACTTCGATCGCCGACGAAGTCGCTTCGATGGACCCGTCGAGATGGCTGCCGCTGCGGGTCCAAGAGATATCGGCCTCGATCCGCACGCGGAGCAAGGGCAGTGCCCGCAGCGTCCAAGACATCGCGCCGATGGACGCACCGCCCATCCGTAGATCCCCACAGCCGCCGCGCCAGACGGTGCCCGTCGGGTCGACGCAGAGATAGGGCGGGGGCAACGCCCGCAACGCCAGCGCGGCCGGGAACCAGACGACCGCGCCGACGAGGAACGCGAGCAGGGTTGCGGCGACCAGGAGGACCGCGCGACGAGACGGGAGGGCGCGGCTCACGGCGCGCGCAGCACCAAGGAGGCCTCCACGCGTCCAGGCGCGGTACGCGAGATGTCGGCGGATTCGACGGTGATGCCTTCCCAGCGTGCGAGCGCAGCCAACAAACCCGTGACCGATTCGTAAGGTGCATCGCGCAGGCCGAGCCGCAACTGGCCGCCGGTCTGGGGTTCGAGCGTCATCGACGAGGCGTCGATGCCGACCCGGGCAGCTGCGCGAGTCACGAGCGGCTGCAACGCCCCGGCGTCCGACGCGACGGCGCTGACATCCGCACCGGCTGCAAGCCTTGCCGCCACGCGTCGTTCGGCCGAGTCGACCAGCAAGCGCGACTCCGCGATGGCCGCCCGGCGTGCCGCGAGAGCCTCGTGGACGCTCCATGCGACGATGACCGGCAGGAGCACGGCGAGTGCGATGCCGCCGAACCGCAACGCCCGGCGGTCCCGCGGTCCGAGCGTCGACCAGCGCGACTCGAGCCGTTCACGCCACACGGTGGCGACGCTCACGGCTCCGCGCTCCAGTCGAGTGCGAATCCTGCGGCATCATCCGAGGCGCCGCTCGGCCGGGGCGTCCACCCGGCGGCGAGCAGGGCCTCGCGCGCTGTCTGTGCGGCGGGGGCATCGCCGGCCTCGAAACGCGCGGTGATCCGGCCGTCCGGCCCCTGTCGGAGAGCGACCATCTGCAACGACGGCGCGGCGACGCGCGCATCGATCACCGTCGCGGACGCTCGCATCAACGGCGACGCGGCGGGATCACGCTCGCGGCGGTCCCATGCGGCGAGGCGCGAACGCAGCAGCGTCCGTGCCGCATCGGGGTCCTGGATGCCGGGATCGAGCGGGCGCGCCGCCTGCACCACGGCGGCATCGAGCGGTGTCGCGAGACGGTGCAGCCGCCAAGCTTCGAGTCCCCAACCGATGAACTGCAGCGCCACGGCGACCGCAGCCAGCCGCAAGGGCCATCGCCACGCGTCGAGACCGACGGATGTCTGGCGCGTCGGCGCGAAAGCGCCTTGCAGAAGGTTCACCGCCTGCGTCGGGTCGTACTGCGCCGCAAGCCACGGCAAAGGTCCGTCCGGCAGCGCTTGCGATGCCGACTGCAGGAAGCCCGCACCGATCGCATCGAGCGCAACGGCGTGGCGGGCGAGATCGGCCGGCTCGCCATGCACGCGCAGACCGAGCGCGCTCGCGGGCGTATCGCCCAGCGCGAAGGCAGGACCATCCTGCAGGGCGTCGATGGGCAAGGTCACGGTCGGTCGACCGGGCGCGCGCCAGTGTGCGTCGTCGCCATCGAGCCAGAGCATCAGATCCCCCGGCTTGTCGCGGAGGGCATCGGCCTCGGCGACGATCGCCTGCGGTTCGACGCCGAGTCCGCGCAGCAGCCCGAGGTGGCGCTCGAGCCGCGCACGGGCGATGACACGCACCGGCCATCGCCCATCCGCAAGCCGCGTACCCAGTGCGAAATGCTGGGTCTCGAGATCACCTGCCAACTGGTCTTCGAGCGCGTAGGGCAGTGCGGCACGCGCCTTCGCAGCCGACATCGGCGGCAGCTCGACGGCGACCGACAAGGTGTCCGACGCGGGGATGAACGCGACCACCCGTTTCCCCCGGGCGCGTTCCGCGAGCGATGCGGGCGCCACCCGTTGTGTCGTCATGCCGTGTTCCGCCCCCGGATCGAAGCAGTCCATCAGCGCATCGCCGTCCGCAGCGGCGCCGGCCGCAGCGGGTAGACGGATGAAAAGGGTGTCGGTCATTCGGAGAACTGCCGGCTCATGACACGCATGCGTGCAGGACCCTCGGCGCCATGCGTGCTGCGCAGCAGACTGTACAAGGAGAACTCGGTGCTGCCAACGCCGGCGCGGACCTGCAGACCGAAATGCCGCGAGCGGTCGCCGAGTCCGACGCTGCGTTGCAGACGCTCGTAGGCGTCGGCGGGGATGCTGCTGCGGAAGGTCGCGGGGTTGGGGAAGCACTCGCGCTCGCGGTTGCGGGCGAGCGCCTCGGGTGCGCCGCTCCACTGCTGTTCGTCGCTGAGCGCATCGAGCAGCTCGGCGCTCGCGGTGCAGAGGTTGATGCGTGCATCGCGGGGCAAGGCGGCGACGAACGGCGCCAGCCGTGCGTAGCGTGATGCGCCGAACTCCGGCAGCGCCAGCAGCTCGGCCACGGTGGTGACGGGTCGTCCGGGTGTCCGGTACGCGGGTACCGCCGAGGAATACGCCGCGTCCTCGGCGCCGGACGGCAAGGCCTGGTCGTCGGCGTCGATCCAGTCGGCCATGCGCTCGGCCCATTCGGGCTCCAACTCGAGACGCAGCAGCAGTCGGCGGAACACCTGCACGGCGACGGGGTCGGTCCGTCCCTCGGTATCGACGAGGCTGTTGAGGTTGAACCGGCCTTGCAGGTCCTCCAACTGGGCCTCGACACGCACGGCGGGCAGGGGTTCGAGCGGTCCGATCGGATTGTGCCAACGCTGCGCGAAGTGGACGGGTGCGTTGCCCCCGGCAAGATCATCCACGAGGATCTCTGCAGCGATCGCTTCGGCACCGCCGGCGAGCAGCAGCGCTTGGTCCTGGGCGAGTCCGCCCTGGGCACGCCGCAGGCCGAGTCCGGTGTCGAACGACAGCGCCGCTGCGATCGCGGTGGACAGCGCGACCAGGATGAGCGCCACCAGCAGCGCGATTCCGCGGCTGCGCGCCGGTGAACGCGCGAAGCCGGCTGCCGCGCTCATCCGCCCACCTCGATGATGCGGCGGACCACGCCGAGTCGGGCGTCCTCGATGGTGACCTCTACGGCCCGCGGTCGCATCCGCCCGCTCGCGGGGCCGGCATCAGCGTCGAATCCGCCCGGCCACTCCGTGCGCCACTCCCCGGTGGGCGCCAGGAAGCGGAACTGCAGACGACGCACTCCGGTCAGCATGACGCGGCGCCGCTCCGGCGTCGTCTGCGTGCGATCAGGCGCCGCCCAAGCGATGCGGACGAGTTCCTCATCCTCGAGCGCCCAGGACACCCGTTGCAGCGCGGGACGCGCCGCGCCGAGCACCGGCGCACCGGAGGCGCGGGTGAGCAGGACGCCTTGCGAGACGCGCGGGTCGGCGAGGACCGCCGACTCCATGCCGCGGCCGAGCGCATCGCGTACCGGTCGCGCTGCGGCCTGAGCGAAGTCCAGCGTCATCACGCGCATCGTCCGCGACAGCGCGTCGATGGACCGCTGTTCGGCCTGCACCGACCCGCGCTGCCGCGCCACCTGGCTGATGGCGGCGTACCCCATCGCCGCCATCAACGCGGCGATGAACACCGCGACCAG
>CANHFH010000035.1 GCA_947459825.1 Pseudomonadota bacterium
CCGCGATCTGGGCAAGCGCTCCGACGGTATCCCGCGGCTGGGGTTCGACGTCGTCCTGATCGACGGCTGAGATCCGGCGCCGCCAAGGCGGCGGCCCTGCCGGACGCACCTGCCGTTCACTTGAGCGGCTCTGCGAGCTGCTCCTCGGATAGCCCCACCGAGCGCATGAACGCGGGCCAGCGTGGGTGGGAATGCAAGGGGAGGAAATTGTAGTTGACCTTCATCCAGCCTATGCCCGGGTCCCGCGTATCGCGCATACGCTCCACCTGCGTCATGGCGACGTCGAGTTCTCCTGCCGCCGCGAGAAGCCCGCCGAGATAGGCCGGATAATCGCCTAACTGTTCCAGATCGGAACTTCTCGAGCGGATCTCCGCGATGATCTCGCGCAGCCGTCGCTGGTCGCCCCGGCCGGCTGCGACGAGACCCTGCACGAAGAGTCGCGTGAGCGGATCGGGTTCGTCGCGGGCCAGCCGCTCAGCCTCGTCGTAGCGGCCGAGTTCGACCAGCGTGATTCCCAGGAATCCACGGTAGCGTTGCCCGTCCGGTGAGAGCTCCAGCGCGCGTCTGAAGCGGCTCTCGGCATCGGCGAAGCGCTCGCTGAAGCGGTAGATGAGCCCGAGATCGAGCTGTGTGGCCGGATTGAGCGGGTCGAGCTCCAAGGCGCGGCCCGCGAGCGCATGCGCCTCCTTGCTGCGGCCGAGGCCGGCCTTGAGCACCGCCGCCGAGACGAGCACGTCGGTGTCGTTCGGGCGTTGGGCGAGCGCCGACGCGAAGGCGCGCTCGGCTTCATGCCACTTCCAATCGGCGGTGCGCAGCAGCCAGCCCTGAGCCACGAGCACGTCGGGCGCGTCGGGTTCGGCTGTGAGCGCGGGGGCGAGTGCGGTCTTCGCCGCCGCCCAGGCCTCTTTGGGCACCATCCCTCCCCAACGTCCGAGCTGCACGTAGGCGCGCGCCTCTTGGCTGCGGGCGAGCGTGAATCCGGGATCGCGGGCCAGCGCGCGCTTGAAGAGGGCGATCGCCTGCTTCAGGTCGTCGATACGGGCACGGGCCGCGAGCGCGCGACCCTCGAGATAGAGCCGGAACGCTTCCGGATCGACCTGTCGGGTGGTGCTGGTGGGCGTCTGCGTGAGCTGCGACGAGATGTTGGACGCGACAAGACCCGCGATCTCGGCCTGCACCGCGAAGATGTCCTTCAGCTCGCGCGTGAAGCTGCCGTTCCATGCCCGGAAACCGTCGGCCGCCTTGACCAGTTGCGCGGTGATGCGCACCTTGTCGCCCGAGCGGCGTACGCTGCCCTCCACGATGTATGCCACCCCGAGCTGGCGTGCGATCTCGGGGATAGGGACATCTTTGTCCTTGAAGGAGAACGCGGAGGTGCGTGCGGTGACCTTGAGCTCCGGGATCTTGGCGAGGACGTTGATCAACTCCTCGCTGATGCCTTCGGAGAAGTATTCGTTGTCCGTCTCGTCCGAGAGGTTGGCGAAAGCGAGCACGGCCACCGAGTTGTCCGTGGCGGCCGTCGCTGCCGAGGCGGTGGACTTGCCTGCGCCGACGGTCAGCGTCGTCGTCGCGGGCGCCGCCGGTCGCGTGGACCAGTAGACCGCGCCGCCTGCGAGCAGCAGCGCACCTGTCGCAGCGGCGATGAGGCGCGGAGAGAGGGCGGAAGCGGTGGAGGGGGCGCGGGGGAAGTTTGTTGATGCAGCCGCGGGAGATGCCATGGCCGTGGCCGTGTACGGCGCTTCTGACCGGTCATCAGCTCCGGCGCTCGCGAGCAGACGCTGGATGCGCGCGACGAACGCGGACGTGGCTTCCCCGCGCGGCAGACGGGTCCATTGCACGCCCTTGAACTCGGGCGGTACATGCGCTTCGGCGTCCCGGGTGTCGTCGATGATCACCGGCAGCAGGAACGTCTTCTCCTCCGCCATGTCGTGGGTGCGGGCGGCCGCCTGTTTCCATTCACGGCGGAAGTAGCCTTCGAGCCGAGCTTCGGTGTTGACGGAGATCAGGGGGATGAAGAGCGCACAGTCGGCGATCTGGCGGCGGATCTTGCGGTCCCAAGCGTCACCGCCGGCGAGATCGCTGCGGTCGAACCAGACCTCGATGCCGGCCGCCCGCAGCGCACCGCAGAGCCGCGCCGCGGCCTCGCTGTCCTGCGAGGCGTAGGAGACGAAGACGGCTGCGGGGCGCGGGGTCATATCGGTCTAGTTTAGTGGGTTTTCGCCTCGAGGGCGCTCGGTCTGCGGTTGTGGGCGTCGCACCCGACGGGTACCCTACCTCCAACTCCAGCGTTTTCCGTTGCGGCCCGGATAGCGCTGCCACCGTCGGGGTCTCTGCATGTCCCACACCTTCATTTCATACGCGACGGGCGACCAAGCGGTGGCGATGGAGGTGTGCGCGCTGCTCGAGGCGCGGGGCATCCGGTGCTGGATCGCGCCGCGCGATGTGGTACCGGGAAAGGTGTGGGACGAGGCCATCCTCGATGCGATCGAGGGGGCGTCGGGGTTCCTGCTGGTGCTGTCCTCGGCGGCGAACGCCTCGCCGTTCGTCAAGAACGAGGTGAACCGTGCGTTCAGCCTCGGCAAGCCGATCTTCACCTTCCGCGTCGAGGATGTGCAGCCGGGTCGTTCGCTGGAGCTCTATCTGGCGCGGCATCATTGGACGGACGGGTTCCGCGGCCGTATCGATGACCGTGTCGCCGAGCTCGAGCGCGCGCTCGAGGCGCTGCCCGAGGCAGGTGTGGCGCCCGCAGCGACGGGCAGTGCGGCGACCACGCGCAAGGGTGCGGGCTTCGGTCCGAAGCTGCGCACGCTCAGTTCGCGCCGCGAGCGCATCGCGTGGGGTGTGGCGGCGGCGTGTGCGCTGCTCGCGCTCGCCGCGCTCGGTTTCGCGGTCTCGCGTTCCTACAATCCCTCCGCAAGCGCTGCGACCGAGCGGGTCGCGCAGGTCGACATCGAACTGCCCGACGGCTACGCGATAGCCCCGGGTCCCCTCGAGCCGGTGGCGATCTCCCACGACGGTGCCCGTCTCGCCTTCGTGGCGCTGAAGGACGGCAAGTCGGCGCTGTTCGTACGCGCACTCGCGGAGCCGGAGGCCAAGCGGATCGACGGCGTCGAGGGCGCCGATGCGCCGTTCTTCTCGCCCGACGATCGCTGGATCGGTTTCTTCGCCGACGGCAAGTTGCGCAAGGTGCCGGTCGGTGGCGGTGCCGTACAGTCTCTGGCCGACGCTAACTTCCATCGCGGCGGCGACTGGAGCGAGGACGGCCACATCTATTTCGCGCCGACCAACTCAGGCGGCATCTGGCGCGTCCCCGAGACCGGTGGTACGCCGACCGAGGTCACGAAACTCGATGCCGGCAAGGGCGAGATCTCGCATCGTTGGCCGCATCGTATCCGCGGCACCGACACGCTGCTGTTCTCGGCCTGGACCGGACCGGGAGACGACGAAACCCGCGTCGCAGTGCAGTCCGTCGGGACGGCGGGTCATCGTTGGCTGACCGAGGGTTCCCGACCCCGCTATGACGTCGGCGCCGAAGTTCTGGTCTATCGTTACGGCAGCCAGCTCCTCACCGTGCCTTGGGATCCGGCGCGAACAGATCTTGGTGGAGCGGTTCCCGCGAGGGCGGCCGTGCAGCCCACCGACGACGGCCTCAACGAGGGATCGGGGAATCTCGCTTTCGCCGAGGACGGCACGGTCGTCTACCTGCGGTCCAGCGATTCGCCGAACAACGGGAAGGTGAGCTGGATCGACCGTTCGGGCAAGGTCACGCCCCTGCCGTTGCCGGTGCGCAAGTACGAGAACGTGGCGGTGTCGCCCGACGGATCCCGGGCGGTGCTGCAGATCCGTGAGGGCACGACCCGGCTCTGGGTCTTCGATTTCGCGCGCGGCACGCTCACACCCTTGCCGACGGGACCGGGATCCAGCCAGGCGCCGATGTGGAGCGCCGACAGCCGGTACATCTTCTACCGCGGTACGCGCAAGGGTACGCGCAACCTCTACCGGATCGCTGCCGACGGCTCCGCCGAAGAGGAGCGGCTGACCTCGAAGTCGGGCGTCTCCCAGTCTCCCAGTTCGATGTCTGCGGACGGGAAGGTCTTCCTGTACGACCAGAGCGGATCGGACGAGCGTTTCGGTACCGGCGCTTGGATGCTCTCCCTCGCGGGCGACCGACAAGCGCGTCGCCTGTTCCCTGCCGCGGTCGATGCCCAGAACGCTCACGTCTCGCCGGATGGCCGTTGGGTGGCCTACGAGGCGACGGTCGCGTCGCGCAGGGAGATCTTCGTCGCCGCCTCCAGCGGTGATGGAGAACGGCGGCTCATCTCGACCGATGGCGGCGAGCAGCCACTCTGGTCACCCGACGGTCGTGAGCTCTTCTTCAACGCCCCCCAGGGCCTGATGGTGGTCGACATCGCAGCCGGCGGGGCGCTCGCGCCGAGCGCCCCGCGATCGCTGATCGCCGGACAGTTCACCGTCCGCCAGATCAACCCCAACACCAACTACGGCATCGCCCCCGACGGGAACCGGTTCCTGCGCATACAGTCGGTCGTCCAGGACCAGAAAATCCGGAACATCGAACTGGTCTTCAACTGGCTCGAGGCGCGCTGACGGCCTCCCCGCTGGCGCGCTGCGTCGGGCTGGACTACCCTGAGGCCATGAGCGACCCCGTCAAAACCTTGAGCACCCGTCTCGTCCGCTTCGCAGAGAACGCCATCCTGCTCGTCATCGGGTTGGCCACGCTGTACGCGGCGGGCCTTGAGATCCTGCGCCTCGTCGAGACGCGCAAGGTCGAGCTCGGCGACCTGTTCCTGCTCTTCATCTATGCCGAGGTCATCGGCATGGTCGGCGCCTTCTACAAGAGCCACCGCATCCCGGTCACGCTGCCCATCATCATCGCCATGACCGCGCTCTGCCGCATGATCATCCTGCAGAGCAAGGACATCGACCCGATCAACATCCTCTTCGAGGCGGGCGGCATCCTGATCCTCGCCATCGCCGCGTTGGTGATGAGCTGGAAGGACAAGCTCAGTCTCGAGAAGCTGCGCCTCCGCGGCGGCGAGGACGACCGCAGCGAGTGACCGTCGCCGCGGCCGGTCGCGGCCCGCTGCGGATCCGTCAGGGCTTGAGCAGCGCCCGCGCCGACACGCTCACCGCCACCTCGGTCTCGCCCGGCTCCGCGGACGGCGGCGGCGCGGCGTCCGCTGATGCCATCGCCATCTCCGCACGCATCGCGCGGTAAACCGGCACCACCGGCATGTCGCCGCCCAGGTTCACATCCACGAGCTCGTATCCCGACTTGCCGAGGGTGCGTGCGACCAGCGCGGCCTTGGCCTTGAGCGAACCCAGCGCCTTGACCATCAGCTCGTCGCGGACGCTCTCGGCCCTCTCGGTGGACAAAGAATACGACAGCCCGCTCATCGCGAAGCGGCTCGACTGCAGCTGGCCTGCGAGATCGAGTACCGCGGCGGAGTTCTTGGACTCGAGCTGCAGCGTCTGCTGGCCCTGCCAGAGCCGCAGGTTGCGTTCGAGCCGCTGTTCGTAGACCTGGTAGCCGCCGGTGGTCACCTTCACGCCCGCGACCTTCTTGGCGGTGGCGAGCGCTTTCTCCATGGCGGTGTTGATGTCGGCCTGCACCTTGCGCGGGTCGGCGTTACGCGACTCGATGCGCAGCACCGCCGTCAGCGTGTCCTGTGGCAGCGACATGCGCTCGGTGGCGCTGAAGTTGAGCAGTGTGTGTCCCGTGGGCGGCAGCTGCAGACCCTCGTCCGCGCGCGCGGAAGGTGCCATCACGGCCAGCATGAGGGTGGACGAGGCCAGAACGATGACGGACAGGGCATTGGCGATGCGCATATCGGAGCTCCTGAGGGATCTGCGAGGGGACGGCGGGAGGATCAGGGCGTCTTGACCACGGCGCCGCCCTTCACCACGACATCGACGCGCTCGAGCAGCGTGATGTCGGTGAGCGGGTCGCCGCGCACTGCGATCAGATCGCCGTAGCGTCCGGGCGCGAGCGCGCCGACGCGGTCTTCCCAACCCATATAGCGGGCGGCGACGCCGGTGGCGGCGCGGATCGCCTGCATCGGCGTCATGCCGCGCTCGACCATGATCCGGAACTGGCGCGCGTTGAGTCCGTGCGGGAAGACGCCCGCATCGGTCGCGTAGACGATGGGCACGCCGAGCTGCACGGCGCGCGTGAAGGCTTGGCGCTGCAGCTCGGTGGTGTCGATGTTCTTCTGCAGGAATTCGGCGGGCCAGCCTTGGCGGCGGCCCTCGGTATCGATGTAGTCGCCGTTGTAGACGTCCATCGCGAGCGCGACGCCGCGCTCGCGGGCGAGCAGCAGGCCCTCCTCGTCGATGATCGAGGCGTGCTCGATGGTGTCTGCGCCCGCGAGGATGGCTTCCTTCACCGAGCGCGCGCCGTGCGCGTGCGCCGCGAGCTTCTTGCCGCGCGCATGCGCCTCGCGCGCGACGGCCGCGATCTCGGCGGGGTTCATCTCCGGCGACCCCGGTACGCCGCCCGGCGAGAGCACCGCACCGGAGGCGATGATCTTGAGCACATCCGCGCCGTCGTCGAGGAAGGCGCGCGCCTTGGCGGCGAACTCGTCGGGTCCCTTCGCCACGCCCCGTCGCATCCGCGCGAGCGGCGTGCGCGCTTCGGCACGCGGGAAGCCGGGCAGCAGCATGTCGCCGCCGCCGCCCGAGATGGTGAGATAGCCGATCGACACCTGCATGCGCGGCCCGGGCGTGCGACCCGCGTCGATCTCGTCGCGCAGTTCGCGGTCCAGCCCGCCCACATAGCCGCCGACATCGCGCACCGTGGTGAAGCCGGCTGCGAGCGTCGCGTGCGCGTTCACGCGGGCGAAGGCCATGTGCTCGTCCGGACTGCGCCGCGGATAGATGCGGAAGTCGGCGGTGTTCTCGGGGATGTCGGTGAGGTGCGTATGCAGGTCGAGGAGGCCGGGCAGGCAGGTGTGCGTTGTCAGGTCGAGGTACGGCACGCCGGGCGTCGTGGCCGATGCGGACGGGGAGGCGATCGATGTCGTGGCCAACGGCTCGACGGCGACGATGCGTCCGCGCTCGATGCGCACGCGCTGCCGTTCGCGCGCCGTATCGCCGAGCCCATCGACCAGTCGACCGCAGTCGACCACCAACGACGCGCTGTCGGGCGGCGAGGGCGGTGCGAAGAGCGTGCGCACGATGCGATGCCAGTGGTCGAGCCCCTCGTAGAACGAATGCACCGGGATGCGCTCGTCGAGTCCGTGGGCGAACTGGTCGCCGGCACGGATGAAGGTCTCGCTGATGCCGTAGGTGGGGATCCCCGCGGCGCGATAGAACAGGCCGTCGGTGGCACCCGATTCCTGGATGGGGACGATGGGGATGCCCGGATGGCGCGCGTGCACCGCGTCCGTGACGGCCTGCAGCACATCGTCGCGCAGCGGTGAGGCGTCGCTGTAGCGCGGCTCGTCCATCACCTCGACCTCGATGCGCTCGCCCACCACCTTCTGCAGCTCGTCGCGGATCGCCTGCGGCGTGACGCCCGGGAAGATGCGGCAGTTGACCGTGGCGGTCGCCTGCTGCGGCAGGGCGTTCTCCGCGTGGCCCGCGCGCAGCATGGTCGCGACGCAGGTGGTGCGCGTGGCGCCGACATAAGCCGGGTGCTTCCAGAGTTCATCCGCGGCAGCGGCGTCACGCGGGTCGGCCGCGAAGGCGCGCATCGCATCACCGAGCGGACCTGCGGTGGTCGCGCCCATCGCCTTGAAGTATCGCAGCGTGGTCTCCGACCACTGCACCGGGAAGCGATGGGCCTGCACCGTCTTCAGCGCGTCGGCGAGCTCGTAGATGGCGTTGTCGGCGCGTGGCTGTGAGCTGTGGCCGCCGGGGTTGTAGGCGCTCAGCTTGTAGCTCGCGTAGGTCTTCTCGGCGGTCTGGATGTTGTACGAGAGCGCCTTGCCGTCCTTGTCGAGCGTGCCGCCGCCGGCGTCGGTGTTGAGGGCGTACTCGGCGTCGACCCAATCGCGGTGCTCGTCGATGAGCTTGCGCGTGGTGGCACCGGTCGTCTCCTCGTCGCCGCTCAGCACCATGACGAGATCGCGCGTCGGCACGAAGCCTTCTTGCTTCAAGCGCAGGAAGAGCGCCACCAGCGAGGCGACGCCGTTCTTCACATCGAGCGTGCCGCGGCCGTAGAAGAAACCGTTCGCCTCCTCGAGCTTGAACGGGTCGCGCTTCCAGTGCTCCTTGAGCGCCGGGACCACATCGAGGTGCGAGAGCAGCAGGACCGGCTTGCGCGCGGGCGTACCGGCCGGCGGCCGGCCGCGGTAGCGCACCACGAGATAGCCCGTCTCATCGAGGCGGCCGAGCAGCATGTCCTGCTCGGCGAAGCCCGCCGCACGCAGTTCACCGGCGAGGTACTCGGCGAGCTGCGGGGTCTCGTAGCCTGGCGCGATGCTCTTGAAGGCGATGACGCGCTCGAAGATCTCGCGCGCCTTGGTCTGATGCGGGGTGAGCGTCGGCGCAGGTCCGGCCGCGCCGGATGCCGCGCCCGTCGCCCACGCGGCGACGAGCGCGATCAGCGTCGCGGCGAGCCGCCCGCCGCGACGGGCCTCACATCCGGTGCAGCGCACAGATCTTGTTGCCGTCGGGATCGCGGAGGTAGGCGAGATAGAGCTTCATGCCCTTGCCCTCGCGTACGCCCGGCGGGTCCTCGATGGCGGTACCGCCCGCGGCGAGGCCCGCAGCGTGCCAGGCTTGGGCCTGTTCGGGCGAGGCCGCAGCGAAGCCGAGCGTGCTGCCGTTGGAGGCGGTGGCGGGCTTGCCGTCGATCGGCAGCGAGACCGAGAACACGCCGGTCGGCGTGCGGTAGAAGATGCGGTGACCGTCGACCACCGCAGGCTTGATGCCCAGCGCGCCGAGGGTCGCGTCGTAGAAGCGCTTGGCGCGCTCGAGGTCGTTGGTGCCGATCATGACGTGCGAGAACATGGGCGAGGGCTCCTTGGGTGACAGGAGTCCAGTACAACGGCATCCCCGCGCAGGGTCAATAGGTCGAGGTCAGGTGGAACGCGGGGTGGTGCGCGATCCGGGGGCGAGCCGCGTGCGGCGGCCGCGCCTTGGCTGCGGCAACCAATCGGCGTCGGCGACCCCTGCGGCGAATGGATCGCAGACCTTGATGCCCGCCAGCACCTGGCCATGCTGCAAGTCCTCGCTGAGCAGCAGATCGCAGTCCTCCGCTGACGCCGATGCGACCACCAACGCATCCCACCACGATAGGCGGTGGCGTGACTCCAGCGATCGCGCGAGTTTGAGCGTGTCTGCGGTCTGCGGATGCGGTCGCCACGCCAACATCATCTCGACGTCGGCCCAGGCCTCTTCACGCGACATCGGACGGGCGAGCTTGCGGGTGACGTTGACGTAGTACTCGTTCACGACCTGCAGGCTGGTGCGGCCTTGCGCCGTCTGCCAGAG
Source organism: Pseudomonadota bacterium (assembly GCA_947459825.1). GTDB lineage: Bacteria > Pseudomonadota > Gammaproteobacteria > Steroidobacterales > Steroidobacteraceae > UBA964. Next base: position 9,457 of record CANHFH010000035.1, read on the forward strand.
CTTGTCCAGCCAGTCGCAGGCGATGCGGTGCTTGCGCGCGTCGCGGGTGTCGCGCGCGTAGAGCCAGATGTTGGTGTCAACGAAGACCGGACCGGTCATGCAGCGTGTCCCGACCGGGATAGGCGTCCCCGGGCAGCGAAAGCGGACGGGCGGTGCGCTCGCGGAAATGACGGTAGGCCGCGGCGTAGTTCTGATCCGCGCGCATGCGCTCGGATAACATGTCAGCGACGATGCGTGACACGCTCATGCCGTTCGACACCGCATGGACGCGCACCCATTCGGCGGTCGCATCGTCGAGCTTGATGGTGATATTCTTCACGGCTGTGAAGATAGCACGGTTCCCGTGCTAACGGAGTCCCGATGTCCTACCCGCACCTGCTCTCGCCCATCACGCTCTCGGGTGTGACCTTGCCCAACCGTGTGCTCATGGGTTCCATGCACACCGGCCTCGAGGACAAGGTCGCGCATTTCCCGCGGCTCGCCGCGTACTTCGCGGAGCGAGCGCGCGGCGGTGTCGGGCTGATGGTGACCGGCGGTTTCGCGCCCAACATCGAAGGCTGGCTGTCGCCCTTCGGATCGCGGCTCGCCACGGGCCGCGCCGCCCGCGGGCACCGCGTCATCACCGACGCCGTGCACCGCGAGGGCGGCCGCATCGCGCTGCAGATCCTGCACTCGGGGCGCTACGGCTACCAGCCGTTCTCGGTCGCGCCGTCGCGCATACGCTCGCCCATCACGCCGTTCACGCCGCGCGCGCTCAGCGCTTCGGGCGTCGAGCGGCAGATCCGCGCATTCGTGCGCTGCGCGACGCTCGCGCGCGAGGCTGGCTACGACGGCGTGGAGGTGATGGGCTCCGAGGGCTACTTCATCAACCAGTTCCTGGTCACGCACACCAACAAGCGCGACGACCGCTGGGGCGGTGCCTATGCGCAGCGCATGCAGCTGCCGGTCGAGATCGTCTCGCGGGTGCGCGAGGCCGTGGGCAAGGACTTCATCCTCATCTACCGCATCTCGCTCATCGACCTCGTGCCGGACGGGCAGGACTGGTCCGAGGTGGCGCAGCTCGCGCGCGCCATCGAGGCCGCCGGCGCTTCGATGCTGAACTCCGGCATCGGTTGGCATGAGGCGCGCATCCCGACCATCGCGACCTCGGTGCCGCGAGCGGCGTTCACCTGGCTCGCGCGCAAGCTCAAGGGCGAGGTGTCGCTGCCGGTCTGCGCCAGCAACCGCATCAACACCCCTGAGGTCGCCGAGGCCGTGCTCGCGGCAGGCGATGCGGATTTCGTCTCGATGGCGCGGCCGCTGCTCGCCGATCCCGAGTTCGTGCGCAAGGCGGCGGCCGGACGCGCGGCGAGCATCAACACCTGCATCGCCTGCAACCAGGCCTGCCTCGACCACACCTTCTCGCAGGAGCTCGCTTCCTGCCTCGTGAACCCGCGCGCCTGCCATGAGACCGAGATCGTCATCCGTCCGACCGGCGCACCGAAACGCGTCGCCGTGGTGGGCGCAGGTCCCGCCGGGCTCGCGGCCGCGACCACGCTCGCCGAGCGCGGCCATGCCGTGACCCTGTTCGAGGCCTCAGGCGCGATCGGCGGCCAGTTCAACCTCGCCAAGCGCATCCCGGGCAAGGAGGAGTTCAACGAGACGCTGCGCTACTTCGGCGAACGCCTGCGCGAGACCGGTGTGACGCTGCGGCTCAGCGTCGCGGCGACGGCCGAGCTGCTGCGCGCCGAGGGCTTCGAGGATGTCGTGCTCGCGACCGGCGTCACGCCGCGCGATCCGCGCATCCCCGGGCAGGACCATCCGATGGTGATGGGCTACATCGACGCGCTCACCGGCGCACGCGCCGTGGGGAGGCGCGTCGCGATCATCGGCGCGGGCGGCATCGGTTTCGATGTCGCGGAGTTCCTGTCGCACGACGGCCCGTCGACCGCGCTGGACCGCGATGCGTGGCGACGCGAGTGGGGTGTCGGTGATCCGTCGGACGCGCGCGGCGGCGTGTCGGGCGTGCGGGCGCAGCCTTCGCCGCCCGCCCGCGAGGTGTTCCTGCTGCAGCGCAAGGTGGGGAAGCCCGGCGCGGGTCTCGGCAAGACCACCGGCTGGATCCACCGCACCGCGCTCAAGATGAAGAAGGTGCAGATGATCGCGGGCGTCCGCTACGACCTGATCGACGACGCCGGGCTCCATGTCACCATCGGCGACGAGCGCCGCACGCTCGCCGTCGACTCGGTGGTGCTCTGCACCGGTCAGGAGCCGCGCCGCGACCTGCTCGCGCCGCTGCAGGCCGCGGGCCTGCGGGCGCATCTCGTCGGCGGCGCCGATGTCGCCGCCGAGCTCGACGCCAAGCGCGCCATCCGCGCCGCGACGCTGCTGGCGACGCGTCTCTAGCCGCGCCGTCTGCGCTCCGCGCCGGCGGCGGTCTGGCGCCTGCGCGGCAGCGTCACCGCGTGCATCGCCACCGTCGCGGCCAGCGCCGCGCCGAAGGCCGCGGCGACCGGCCAGCGCGGCAGCGCCAGCGTCAGCACGCCGCAGAACACCGCGACCGACCACATGCCGCGGTGGGTGCCGCGCAGGAAATCGACCGCCGCGCCCGCGCCCTGCCGCGCATGGTTGAACACGGCTGCGGTGCCGCCCACGACCGGGAACAGCGATGCATGGCCGCTCGCCTCCGGCCCGAAGTCCGCGGCGACGCCGCTCGTGAACAGCACCAAGGCGGCGCCGGCCAGCATCCGCGCCGCGAGTTCGCCGTGGGCGGGGGCGTTCGAGGTCGCGGTCGCCGCATCGGTCCGCGGCAGAGCGTCGGCACCCATCGCGCGCGGTGCGAGCAGGAGCGCCGCGAGCGCGACCGCTGCCGCCGCGGTCAGCGTCTGCGGCAGCACACCGAGCCACGCCACCAGCACCAGCCAGCAGCCCGTGCAGACGAGCGCGGTGACCGGCCAGGAGAGGCGCGGCGCGAGACGCGCGTAGAGCACGAAGAACCCCATGGTGGCGGCCACGGCGGCCAGCGCGCGCTCCGCGGCCGCTGCGCCGAAAGACACCCCGTTCTCGAGCGTCAGGATGAGGAGGATCGGACCCGCGACGATCGGGAAGCTGCCGAGCCAACCGGCGACACGCTGGCCCCAACGACGCCCCGCGAGCGTCACCACCGCGAGCAAGGCGGGGACCAGCAGCAGTTTGAGCGCGAGCATCAGGCGCCGCCGGCGCTCACGGCAGCGGCCTCGGCAGCGCGCCCTCGAGCCGCAGCAGTGCCTGCTTGCGCGACAGCCCGGCGGCGAACCCGGTCAGCGAGCCGTCGCCGCCGATCACGCGGTGGCAGGGGATCACGATGACGAGGCGGTTGCGTGCGTTGGCGGCGCCGACCGCGCGCGCGGCTCCGGTGCGGCCGATCGCGGTCGCTTGCTCGCCGTAGGAGCGCGTCTCGCCGTAGGGGATGCGGCGCAGCGCCTCCCAGGCGTCGAGCTGGAACGGCGTGCCCTGCGGCCGCAGGGGCAGGTCGAACGCGCGGCGACGACCGGCGAAATATCCGGCCAGCTGTGCGGCGGTCGCCCGCAGCAACGGCGACGATGGGCGCGCCGTCCAGTCGGATGCGGGCCGCGGTGGACGGCGACCGGCGCCGAACTCGAGCGCCACCAAGGCCTCGGCGTCGGCGGCGGCGAGCAGCGGCCCGAGCGGCGTCTCGAGATGGGTGTAGAAGATCTGACCGGTGTCGGTGGCGTCTTTAGGCATGAGTTCACCTGTCGACGAGTCTGACCTGCAGTTCGCGGCGACGATAGTCGAGGATGACCGTATCGAGCACCCCGATCACGTCCATGCCGAGCAGCATGGCGGGTTCGTCGCGCAGTTGCCAGCGTTGGAAGATGTGCAGGTCGACGAAATTGATCCGCGCCCGGCGCACCATGATCTTGTCCAGTTGGATGGCCGGCGCGGCCATGCTGCGTCCTGCCTGCAGATCGCCGGTGACGCCGATCACGCCTTCCTCCCGCGGATCGACCTCGCGCCGTTTCGCCAGCAACGCGTCGCGCAAGGCGAGGTTGCCGATGGTGGATTGGGCGCCGGTGTCGATGACGGCCTTGACGCGCACGCCGCCGACCATGGCCTCGACCCAGGGGACGTGGCGATCCAGCAGCTTGATCCGCAGCGTCGTGAACCCGGGAGGTGCGCGCTCGCCGCTGGAGCGCGTGATCTCGATGCGGTCCCGGCGGAAGTCGGCGAGGATGCGCCGATCGCGCAGCGCGGTGGTGGCGAGCACGCCGTCAGCGCCGCCGAAAGCGTCGTCCACCACGACCATCGTCTGACGCTCCGCGAGCAGATCGCCGATCTCGACCTGACCGACCCGCACCGTCGGCACCCGCGCGGACCCCGTGGTCCCGCGCAGCAACACCATCCGATCGAGATCCGGCTGGATCCCGAGCTTGTTGAGCGCGGCAGGCGTGAGCGCGGAGCGGCTCGCGCCGGTGTCGAGCACGAGCCGCAGCGGTCCCTTTCCGTCGATGGTCACGGGCGCCCAGATGCGGCCGATGCGGTCGCGCAGGGTGGGCGCGACATACCGCGGCTCGGGCGCCGTCACCTTCACCTCTTCGAGCTTCACCTCCTCGAGCGGCGCGCTCGGTGCGACGGATGTCGGCGGCGCGATGGGAGGGGTCTGCTGTGCGACCAGCACGGTCGAGACCGCCGCGATCGCCAGCACGGCCATCGCTGGACGCGCGTGGCGCGCTGCCCGATAGTGCGGCGCAGGGCGTCCTCGCTGCGGGGGCGCGGGAGAGGCGGGTGATGCATCGGCTGAAGCGTGCGGCGTCATGGATCGGCGTGTCGTTGCTGGTGGTGGTCGTGGCGGGCATCGTCTGGCTGCGGCCGACCTGGTTGCCTGCCTTCGATGCCGCGGCCTACCGCGGTCTCGGTGACCGTTACGATGTGCGCATCTTACGCGACGATTTCGGCGTCCCGCACATCTATGGACGGCGTGACGAGGATGTCGCCTTCGGGCTCGCGTACGCGCATGCCGAGGACGACTTCGCGACGCTGCAGCAGAGCCTGATGACGAGCCGCGGCCGGCTCGGTCGGGTCGACAACCAGACACCGCGACTGATCAACGCGCTGGCCGGTGCGGTCGGTCTTCCGGCGCCGATGGTGGTGGAGGGCGCCGATCCCGCGGTGTCCGACTATCTCGTCGCGTTGCTGCGGGTGCGCGAACGGGTGCAGGAGGGTCTGCCGCGTGCTCTCGACGCCGGACAGGTCGCGCCGAAGACGCTGGCCGTGCTGCAGGGCTACGCCGACGGCATCAACCTCTACGCCGCGCTGCATCCGCGTGAGGTCGTGCACGGCTTCGAGGCCGTGAAGGCCGAGGACCTGGTGTCGGGCTTCACATTCTTCACGCCGCTCTTCTTCGGGTTGGAGCGCGACATCCGGGCGCTCTTCGGCCCCGGTCCGCCCGCCGAGTCCGTACCGCAGGGCGGCGGGTCGAACGCGATGGCGGTCGCGCCCTCGCGCACGCCGGACGGCGCGACGCGGCTGCTCATCAACTCGCACCAGCCCTACACCGGGCCGCTCGCCTGGTACGAGGTGCGGCTCAAGTCCGAGGAGGGATGGGACATGGCGGGCGGCGTCTTCCCCGGCTCGCCGTTCATCCTGCACGGTTTCGGTCCGACGCTCGGTTGGGCGAACACGGTCAACACGCCCGACCTCTCCGACACCTATCGCCTCGCCGTCGACCCGCAGGACCCCGACCGCTACCGCTTCGATGGTGCGTGGCGACAGCTCGAGAAGCGCGATGCGGAGCTCGAGCTGCGCGTGTTCGGCCGCATCGCCATCCGGGTACGGCGCGAGGCGCTCTGGTCGGTGCATGGCCCCGTGCTGCGTCGGCCACATGGCACCTACGCGCTGCGCTACGCCAACATCGACCGTGTGGATGCGGTGCAGGCCTACTACCAGCTCAACCGCGCGCGGGATTGGGCGGCCTTCGAAGCGGCGCTGCGGCTGCAGGCCATCCCCAGCCAGAACTATGTCTACGCCGACGCCACAGGCCGCATCGCCTACATCTACAACGCCGTGTTCCCGCGCCGCGATCCGTCGTTCGCATGGCGCGGCGTGCTGCCGGGCGACACTTCGCGCGCGCTGTGGACCGGCTACGAGCCGTTCGAGGTGGTGCCGAAGGTGATCGCGCCGTCCTCGGGCTATGTGTTCAACGCCAACCACACGCCGCTGCTCTCGAGCGGGCCCGGCGACGAGCCCGTCGCAGCCGACTTCCCGGCCACCCTCGGCCTCGAGACCCGCGTCACCAACCGCGGGCTGCGCTTCAAAGAACTGCTCGCGGCCGACGACTCGGTGACGGCGTCGGACTTCGAGGCCATCAAGTACGACAAGCGCTATTCGCGGGATTCGCTGATCGCACAGCTCGTCACCCGTCTCGTCGCGCGCGACCTCTCCAAGGAACCGGATGCCGACGCGCTCGGCCGCGCGCAAGCGGTGTTGCGCAGCTGGGACCTCGGCGCCGAGGCGGCGAACCGCGGCACGGCGCTCGCGGTGCTGGCCGGCATGCCGGTGGTGGGCCGGGTGCTCACCGGCGAGCCGCCGGCCGACGAGCTCGAGGCGCTGCGCGGCGCCGTCGCGGTGCTGCAGCGCCACTTCGGGCGGCTGGATCCGCAGTGGGGCGAGGTGAGCCGCTTCCGTCGCGGCGCCATCGACGCGCCGACCGACGGCGGTCCGGATGTGCTGCGGGACTTCGAGGCCGGCATGGAGCCGGATGCCGACGGTCGGTTGGTGGCGCGCAAGGGCGATACGCTCTATTACTTCGTCGAGTGGGACCGCGAGGGTCGACTGAAGGCGCACGGCATCCACCAGTTCGGTTCGGCGACCCTCGATGCGGCCTCACCGCACTACGCCGATCAGGCACCCCTGTTCCTCGCCGAGCGCACCAAGTCCGTACGCTTGGACGAGACCGATGTGCGCCGGGTCGCGCGGCGCGAATACCGTCCCGGGCGCCCCGCCGCGCCCGCGGTGGCCGTCCCCGATTGACAAAAAAGCCGCCCGCCGCCACCGTTCCCCCATGAGCACCCCCACCGATGTGTCGCCGCAGCCGCGCGACCTGCGCTTCGACCTCGAGGCCCATCGTGGCACGCACTGGATGAACGGGGATCCGGTGGGCACCGCCGTGTTCAACGCGCTGTCGTTGACCTTCCCCGACGGCGAGAAGATGTTCATGGACTCCGTGAGGCACTACCGCTCGCGCCTCACCGGGCAGCTCGCGGAGGATGTCCGCGCCTTCCTCGCGCAGGAGGCGATCCACGCCCGCGAGCACCACGCGTTGAACTCGCTGATCGACCGCGGGCGCTACCCGGTCGCCGAGATCGAGTCGCGCATCCGCAAGCGCATCGCCTTCGCCCGCAAGCGCGGACCCATCCGCATGCTCTGCGCCACCACCGCGCTGGAGCATTTCACGGCGATGATGGCCGAGACCCACGACCTGATGCAGGACAAGCTCTTCGGGCGCACCGCACCCGAGCTCGAGCGTCTGTGGCGGTGGCATTCTTTGGAGGAGACCGAGCACAAGGCGGTCGCCTTCGACGTGTTCATGGAGGTCACGCGGGACTGGCCGGCGTGGCGGCGCTACATGCTGCGCGTCTGGTCGATGGTGTTCATCAGCTTCATGTTCACGCGCAACATCACGCAGTACGCGTCGCTGCTGCTGCAGGCCGAGGGCTACACGCCGCGCGAGGCCCGCAAGGCCGTGCGCCGGTTCCTGTGGGGCGACCCCGGCATCTTCCGCGCCAACCCCCGCACCTACTTCGCGTGGTACCGCCCTGGCTTCCATCCCTGGGACATCGACAACCGCGCGCAGATGGCGCGTTGGCAGACGGAGTTCGCCGCCGAGGCCGCCGCCGCGGGGATCCCCGCAGCCGGCGCGATCAGTCGCCGCGCAGCGACTTGAGGGCGGATTCGCAGAGCTTCTGATGCTCCTCGCCGAGCGGGCCCTTGCGTCCGGCTTCAGCGAGGCTCTCGATGACCAAGGTCGCGAACGCCGCGCGGCCGCGCTGCCGGGCGAGCGCGATGCGCAGGTGCTCGAGCACCTTGTCCTTGGCATCGAGCTCGCGCACCAACGGGTCCCAGTGCGGTGCGCGGAAGCGGTCCATCAGCGTGTCGACGACATCCTTGCGGGCCGCCAGCACCTCGGGGGTGAAGTCGTTCTCGGCGAAATCGCGCAGACCTGCGACATCGCGCAGACCGGC
>CANHFH010000036.1 GCA_947459825.1 Pseudomonadota bacterium
GGGCCCCGGCATCACGAGCTTCGCACCGACCATGGGCGCACCGTAGGGCAGTCCCCAGCCGTTCACATGGAACATCGGCACCACGGGCAGGATCGAATCGAGCGCCGAGAGGTTCTGGCCGTCGGGCAACGCCGCCGCGACCGCATGCAGCAGCGTCGAGCGATGGCTGTAGAGCACACCCTTCGGGTTGCCGGTGGTACCGCTCGTGTAGCAGAGCGCAGCGGCCAGCCGCTCATCGAAGGACGGCCAGGTGTAGGCGCCGTCGTGCGCCGCGATCAGCGCCTCGTAGCTGACGAGCCCGGGGATGCCCGGGTCGGCGGGCAGCGCATCGGCCTCGCAGAGCGCGACCCAATGCTTCACCGTCGGGCACTTCGCGGCGATGGCCTTCACCAACGGCAGGAAGGTCATATCGAAGCAGAAGACGCGGTCCTCGGCATCGTTGACGATCCAGGCGAGCTGGTCCGGCGGCAGGCGCGGGTTGACGGTATGCACGACACGGCCGCTGCCGCTGACGCCGAAATAGAGCTCGAAGTGTCGATAGCCGTTCCAGGCGAGCGTCGCCACGCGGTCGGACTCGGCGAGGCCCATCGCATCGAGCGCCTGCGCGAGCTGGCGTGAGCGCAGCTCGGCATCACGGTAGGTGTAGCGGTGGATATCGCCTTCCACGCGTCGAGAGACGATCTCCTGCGCGGCGTGGTGCCGTGCGGCATAGACGATGAGGTTGGAGATCAGGAGAGGATGGTCCTGCATCAGGCCGAACATGAGATACCCCCAAAAAAGTCGCTGCGCCCGAGTGTAGCGCAGGGGCGGCGCTGTGCGCCCGGGTGCCTCACCGTCCGCGCGCCGTCAGCCGGCCGTCTCGAGCTCCCAGGTGACGAGCGGCGACCCGCGGCGCAGCCAAAGACCCGCCCCGACCTGTCGGAAGTTCCGGGCGAGCCGGCGGCGGTACCAATCGGCGCTGCGCATCGTGACCTCGCGGTCGGTTCGCGACTGGTCGGCGTTCTCGCGCCAGTCCCGCCGGGTCAGCGCGCTGAAATACAGCACCCCACGGCAGAGCCGTGCGAAGTTCGCCATCGCCTTCGTCGCGGCCGCGTCATCCAGATACTGCAAGACGTCGTAGCAGACTACGAGGTCGAAGGGCTGCCGCGGCCGCCACTCGGCGAGGCTGCCCTGCACCCAGCCGTAGCGGTCGCAGAGATACTCGCTGTACTCCAGACCGACATAGGTGGCCCCCGGCAGGGCCCGCAGCAGCGGCTCGCGCATCAGCCCGAGTCCGCAGCCGGCGTCGAGCACACTCGCCACCGGGCAGTCGATGTGGCGGGTGTAGGCGGCGATGAACTGCGCGCGACGGGCCATCTCGGCGCGCGAGGCCACCGAGGTCCGCCCGTCGCGATAGAAACGCCGGTAGTACTCGCGGCCGAACCGTGCCGCACCGGCTCCGCTGCCGCCCGGCTTCTTCACACGATGCCGGCGAGCTTCTGGGCGATCGCGGCGACCGCCACCGGGTCGGCCTGCGAGACCTCCGGGTACTCGGTGAAGCGCTCGGGGATCTTGATGGTCGCATCGATGCCCATCTGGTCGGAACGGAACGCGCCGAACTGCGCGGACTTCTCGCAGGAGGGGTCGAGGATCATCGGGATGCCGTCGGGCTGCACGATGGAATCTTTGGCCGGCTGCCAGCGCGTCATCATCGCCCATTCGACCTGCTTGAGGTCGTAGGGGTCGACATCCGGACCGACCACGATCACGAGCTTGGCGGTGCGTCCCCAGCGGCCGGCCGAACCCCACACCGCGTGGATGACATATTTGCCGAAGTTCGGGTGCGGCTTGCGCCAGCCGTCGACCGACAGCTGCACCACGTAGCACATGTTCGGCGTGACCGCGACATCGTGCACCTCGGGGATCTTCTTGCGCAGATCGGAAAGCACCTCGCCTTCCACCGGCAACAGCGCCATGTAGTTGTGGTCGAAGGGCGGCATCATCTCCATGGTCGCGTGCCAGATCGGCTTGCGACGATGGGTGATGCACTTGATGCGCACGATGGGAAGCGCCTGAACGCGGTCGTAGTAACCGACCGGGTTCGAGTGCCAGCCGATGGTCTCGATCTCGTCGGAGCAGACCTCCCCTTCGAGCACCCACTCGGCGTGCGCCGGCACCTCGAGGTCGACGGTCTCGCAGCGCACCATCTCCACCGGCGAACCGCGCAGGCCACCGGCGAAGGCCGTCTCATCGACGTTGTAGGGCACGCCCGTCGCGGAGGCGAGGTGCAGCGCCGGGTCGCAGACGCCGGCGATCGCGACCTCGAGGCGCTTGCCCATCTGCGAGGCCTTGAAGGTGTGGCGACCGATGTCCGAGAACGGCGGGTTCCACCAATAGAACGCCGCGAGGTCGGTCTTGGCGCGTTCGGGCGCGTAGCTGCCGCCCGTCGGGTGCGTGGCGTCGAGGAACTGCGTGAAGCGGTACCAGCCGCAGTTGCGACCGCCGGTCTCCGGGTCCTTCGAGAAGGTCATGGCGTTGGTGATGTACGCCGGACCCTCCTTGCCGAACCAGACATGCGGGATCTGCTTGTCGAGCGAGACCGCATCGCCTTTGATGATGACCTCTTTGCAGGGGGCACCGGCCTTGTCGATGACCTTCGGGGCGTGCCAACGCGCGGGGTCGGCGAGCACCTCCGAGTGGTGCAGTTTGGCGGCGCGCCAATCGCGGAAGCCGATCGTCATCGCGGTGCGCTCGCGCGTGCCGAAGGGGTTGAAGAGGATCGGCACGCCCTCGGTGTTGATGGCATCGACCTTGTTGAGCATCAGCGCCGGACCGTTCTGGCTGCACACATGGTGCATCAGCGCCTGCAGTTCATTGGTCCCGCGGCGGCCGTCGAGCGGCACATCCACCTGCTTCAACTGCCCGTCCTGCTCGAGCAGCGCGAGGAACTCGCGCATGTCCTTGAACGCCATCGGAACCCCCGGTCATCCGTCGCTATGGTCGGCAGAGACTAACCGCGCCCCCGTGCCGCTGCCAGACCCGGGTGACGGCGGCGCCCGCCGTGACCTTGCAATGGACAGACGGCCCGGGCCATCGACCGCCGCCCCGACGAGACGGCATCATCGGCCGGGACAGCCTCGGACCCCAGGATCCCACGGAGACCTCCGCATGACCGACCACGCACGCAAAGCCGCCCTCATCACCGGTTCCGCCACGGGCGTCGGCGCCGCCACCGCACTGATGCTGGCGCAGCGCGACTGCGATGTGGTGATCAACTACACCCGCAGCGAGGCCGAAGCCGAGGATACGGCGCAGCGGTGCCGCGCCGCGGGCGCGGAGGTCATCGTCTACCAGGGCGATGTGGCCGAGGACGCCGCCTGCCGCGGCATGGCGCAGGCGGCGATCGACAAGTGGGGGCGCATCGACTACCTGGTCAACAACGCCGCCAAGACCAAGTTCAACCCCTACGAGGACCTCGACGGGCTCAGCGCCGAAGATTTCCTCGGCATCTACAAGGTGAACGTGGTCGGCACCTACCAGATGGTGCGTGCGGTCGCCCCGCAGATGAAGAAGCAGGGCCGCGGCGCCATCGTCAACAACTCCTCGATCGGCGGCATCACCGGCATCGCCTCCTCCATGGCCTACGCGGCGAGCAAGGCGGCGCTCAACATGATGACGCAGTCGCTTTCTTTGGTGCTCGGACCCGAGATCCGCATCAACGCCGTCGCGCCGGGCGCGATCCAGACGCGATGGCTGCAGGCCGGCATGACGCCCGAGCAGTACCAGGCGTTCCTCGTGAACGCTGCGGCGTACGTGCCGCTGCAGGTCGTCCCCACCGCGGAGCAGATCGCAGAGGCCTTGGTGTGGTTCCTCGAAGGCGCGAGCGTGATCACGGGCGAGGTGCTGATGGTCGACGCCGGCCTGCACTGCGGTCGGTTGCCGCCGTCCTCGAGCAACAAGGCGACCTGGGAAAAGAAGTAGACGCCGCGGCGCTCAGACGGGCTGCGTCACCGGGTTGTAGGAGAACAGGCCGATGCCCTCGTCCGCGGCTTTGCCTTTCACGCGCTGGGCGTAGGAATCCGAATCGGGGTCGTGGAACGCCTTGCCGGCCTTGCGTGACTCGAGCACGACGAAGGTCGCACGCTCACGGCGCGCGTTCTCGTAGCGCGCGAAGGCCTCATCGATGGAGGAGGACGCGCCGATCGCGCGCGCCAGCACCACGGCATCCTCGATGGCGAGCACGGCCCCGTGCCCCAGGAACGGCAGGATCGGGTGCGCCGCGTCGCCGAGCAGCGTGACGCGGCCTTTCGACCATGCGGCGAGCGGCTCGCGGTCGAAGAGGCCCCACTTGAACAGTTGATCTTCGGGGACGAGCTCCATGATGCGCCGCACCATCGGCGTCCAGCCCTCGAACTCGGCGAGCAGCTCCGCACGGCTGGAGCGGATCGCCCAGCCTTCCTCGGTCCAGGCCTCGCGTTCGGCGAAGGCGACGAAGTTCAGCAGTTCGCCGCTGCGCACGGGGTATCGGTTCACGAGATGCCCGGGTCCGATGAAGAGCCCCGATGGCGGATCGAGGATGTCCTCGGGCACGAGGTGCATCGGCACGAGGCCGCGCCAAGCGATGTAGCCGGTATAGGTGACGCCGAGCGGGCCGAACACCTGGTTGCGCACCGGCGAGCGCGACCCGTCGGCGCCGACCAGCAGATCGACGCGCGCCGTGCCGCCATCGACGAAGGCGAGGTCGACACCGCGTGCATCCTGTGAGACGCCCGTGCAGCGCCGGCCGAGACGGACGGCTTGCGGGTCGCAGGCGCGCACCGCCGCGGCGAGGGCATCGTGCAGGTCGGCGCGATGGACGAGGTAATACCGCTCGCCATAGCGTTCGATGAGCTTCTGGCCGCGGTTCACCCAGTTGAGCGGTCGCCCGTCCCGCCAGTGACGCACGCACTGGTCCTCCGGGTGGTGCGCCTTGGCCTGCAGCATGTCGTGCAGACCGAGATGGTTCAGGGCATGGGCGGCCGTGGGGCTCAGCGACAGGCCCGCGCCGACCTCGGCGAGCACAGGGGCCTGCTCGAACACGGTCACCCGCTGGCCGGCACGCAGCAGCGCGAGCGCGGCCGTAAGGCCGCCGATGCCTGCGCCGACGATGCCGATGTGGGGTTGCATGGCGCCACTTGAACATGGCACGGCCCGGGGTCGATGGCTCGGGCAGCGTTCCGTCCCCTCTGCGGACAGGCCTGTCCGAAGGGCGGTAAAATGACGCATGACCGTTGCCAAAACCCGTCGCGACCCCAAGGTCGGATTCGTCAGCCTCGGCTGCCCCAAAGCGCTCGTCGACTCCGAGCGCATCCTCACGCGGCTGCGCTCGGAAGGCTATGTGGTCGCGCCGGACTACGACTCCGCGGACCTCGTGGTGGTCAACACCTGCGGCTTCATCGATTCCGCGATCGACGAATCTTTGGACGCGATCGGCGAGGCGCTGGAGCAGAACGGCCGCGTGATCGTCACCGGCTGCCTCGGCGCCGACCCGAAACGCATCCTCGACCGTCATCCCCGCGTGCTCAAGGTGACGGGCCCGCACGCCTACGAGGATGTCGTCACCGCGGTGCACCAGCACCTGCCGCCGAAGCACGACCCGTTCGTCGACCTCGTGCCGCCGCAGGGCCTGCGGCTGACACCGCGGCACTACGCATATCTGAAGATCTCCGAGGGCTGCAACAACAAGTGCAGCTTCTGCATCATCCCCGACCTGCGCGGCAAGCTCGCGAGCCGGCGCATCGACGAGGTGCTGCGCGAGGCCGAGCGGCTGGTGCGTGCGGGCGTCCGCGAACTGCTCGTGATCTCCCAGGACACCAGCGCCTACGGCTCGGACCTGCGCTACGCCAAGGCGCAGTGGAACGGCGCGGAGCATGCGACGCGCTTCATCGACCTCGCGCGCGGGCTCGGCTCCTTCGGCGTGTGGGTACGGATGCACTATGTGTATCCCTATCCGCATGTCGATGAGGTGCTGCCGTTGATGGCCGAAGGCAAGGTCCTGCCCTACCTCGACATCCCCTTCCAGCACGGCAGTCCATCGGTGCTGAAGCGCATGAAGCGACCCGCGCATGCCGAGGACACGCTCGCGCGCATCAAGGCGTGGCGCAAGGAGTGCCCGGAGCTCACGCTGCGCAGCACCTTCATCGTCGGCTTCCCCGGCGAGACCGAGGCGGAGTTCGCGGAGCTGCTCGACTGGATCGAGGAGGCGCAGATCGACCGCATGGGGGCGTTCAAGTATTCACCGGTCCAGGGCGCGCGCGCCAACGACGTCGCGCCGCATGTCCCGCCCGAGGTCCAGGAGGAGCGGCTTGCGCGCTTCATGGCGGCGGCGCAGCGCATCAGCGCGGCGCGGCTCGCGCAGCGCGTCGGCGGCGAGGAGACGGTGCTGGTCGATTCGATCGACGGCGGCACGGCCATCGCGAGGTCGCGCGGCGATGCGCCGGAGGTCGACGGTGTGGTGCGGATCCGCGGCGGCGGCAAGCTGCCGGTGGGCGAGTTCGCGCGCGTGCGCATCACCCGTGCCGGCGATCACGACCTCGCGGCGACGCCGGTGCGCGTCGGCTGATCCGACGCAGCCTGGCGTGGGCCGCGCTCAGGTCTTCGGGCAGGGCCAGACCTCCTCGAGCGCCACCGCGATCACGCGATCGGCAGTGGCGCCGAGAACCTCCGGATTCCCGCGCATGAACTTCAGCACGGCATCGACGACCTGCCGTTGCGTGACGCCCTCGCCGATGCAGACCGCCGTACCGGCGAGCGCATCGTGCACGCCGATGACATAGCCGAACGCGAGAGCGTCGCGCACGGTCTCGGTGGAGCCGTCGCTCACCCACCCTTCGAGTCCGGGCTTGATGTCGGCGCCCGTCCTGAACTCCGCCGAAGCAGAGACGGACGGAAAGGCGGCAGCGATGAGAAGGCAGACCAGATGGCGCATGACGTTCTCCGACGAGGCAGGGTCAACGGATCGCGGCGTCGCACCCTACCGCGCTGTGGACGGTTTGACAAAGCGTGCCGCCCGGAACGGTGAACTCGGACGGCTTCAGGCAGTCTGACGCCCATGAACACCCCCTCCTCCGACCCCTCGGACCGCCCTTCGGGCGCACTCAAAAGCCTCTCCCTCGCGCCTGCGCTGGCCCTCGGCGCAGCATTGGCGCTCGGCCTGCTGGTCGCCGGTCTCGCCGTCAGCAAGGGTCTGGAGCGCTTCCGCATGGCCGACCGCTCCATCACCGTGAAGGGCCTCGCCGAACGCAGCGTGGAGGCCGACTACGCCACCTGGACGCTGGCCTTCCGCCGCGGTGGCAACTCCTTTGCAGAGGTGCAGCAAGCCCTGAAGGGCGACCGTGACCGCGTGGTCGCTTTCTTGAAGGCCGCCGGCTTCAAGGACGACGAGATCCTGGTCCGTCCGCTCGAGGTGCAGGACCTCTACTCGCGCGAGTACGCGCAGACCAACCAGCCGTTCCGCTACAACGGCAACGCGCGCGTGCTGGTGAAGTCGGCGCGCGTCGGCGCGGTGGCGCAGGCCGCGCTCGCCACCGACCCGCTGGTGGCCGCGGGCGTCGCGCTCGAGCCGGGCAACGGTCCGTGGTACGAACTGCGCGGCTTCAACGCCGTGAAAGCACCGCTGCTCACCGAGGCCACGCGCAACGCGCGCGAGCAGGGTCTGCGCTTCGCGTCGGAGGCCGGTGCCACGCTCGGGCCGCTGCGCAACGCCAACCAGGGCGTGATCACCATCAGCGGCGAGGACGAGGGCGACGACCGCGCCTCGCGCATCAAGCGGCTGCGCGTGGTCAGCACCTTCGAGTACGAGCTGCGTTAACGCGTCGCCGCGATCCAGGCATCGACCTGCTGCTCGAGCAGGTCGAGCGGCAGCGCCCCCGAACGCAGCACCACATCGTGGAAGTCGCGGATGTCGAAGCGCGGCCCGAGCGCGCGCTTCGCCTTCTCGCGCAGTTCGACGATCTTGAGCATACCCACGGTGTAGGCCGTCGCCTGTCCCGGCATCACGATGTAGCGCTCGGTCGCCTTGGTGGCGGCATCACGCGTCATCGGCAGCTTCTCGAGGTGGTACTGGATGACCTGCTCGCGCGTCCAGCGCTTGGCGTGCAGACCGGTGTCGACGACGAGGCGCACCGCTCGCGTCATCTCCATGGTGAGACGCCCGAAATCCTCGTACGGATCCGCATAGAGGCCGAGTTCCTTGGGCAGCCGCTCCGTATAGAGGCCCCATCCCTCGGAGTACGCCGTGAAACCGCCGAAGCGGCGGAAGCGCGGCAGTTCCTCGAGTTCGCCCGCGATGGCCAGCTGCATGTGGTGGCCGGGGATGCCTTCGTGGTACGCGAGCGCCGGCAGCTCGTACTTGGGCATGTCGGCCATGCGGTAGAGGTTCGCGTAGTAGATGCCCGGACGCTTGCCGTCGGCGGACGGCGATGAGTAGAACGCCTTGCCGGCCGACCTCTCGCGGAACGGTTCGACGGCCTTCACGATCATCGACGCCTTCGGCAACGTGCGGAAGAGCTGCGGCAGACGCGTGCGCATGTCGTCGATGACCCGCGTGGCTTCGGCGAGGTAGGCCGCCTTGCCCTCCGGTGTGTCCGGATAGTAGAAGCGCGGATCCTTGCGGACGGCTTCGAAGAATTCCGGCAGGCTCCCCTTGAAACCCACCTGCTCCATGATGGCGCGCATCTCACCCTCGATGCGTGCGACCTCGGCGAGACCGACCTTGTGGATCTGCTCGGCGGTCATCGAGGTGGTGGTGTAACCCGCGAGCAGATGGTCGTAATAGCGGACGCCGTCCGGCAGACGCCATACGCCATCGTCGGTGCCCGCGCGGCGCTCCGCAGCCTCGGCGTAGGCGATGATGCGGCGGTAGGCGGGCTCCACCGAACCACGCAACGCCGCCTCGCCCGCCGTGAGAAGTCGTGCGCGGGTGGCGTCATCGGTTTGCAGCGCACCCACCTTGGCCTTGAAGTCGGCCCACAGAGGGCTGTCACCCGCCGCCGGCGCTGCGCCGCCGAACGGCGCACCGGTGATGACATTGCGCGCATCCGAGACGACATACGGGAACACGAACTTCGGCGGCAGGATGCCGCGCCGCTCGGACTCGGTCGCCATCGCGATCGCCTGACCGACGCGCTCAGCGACGCCGTTCAGGCGCGAGATGTAGGCCTCGGCGTCCGCGACCGTCTCGATGCGATGGGTGTTGATGAGGAAAGCCGGGATGCGCGACTGCAGCCCGTTCATCTGGTCGAAGATATAGCCGTGGTAGCGCCACTCCGCGCCGGCGATGCTGCGCTTCGCACCGGTCACGAAGATGTCGTAGGACAGCTTGCCCTGCGGCGACAGCGCGCCTCGGTCGGTGTCGCGCTCGAGCTCGGCGAGATGGCGGCGGGTGCGGTCGAGCGATGCTTGGCGCTCGGTCTCGGTCAGCGGCGTCCACTCGCCGTAGCGCAGTCGCTGTCCCAGCTGGGCGGCGAACTCCGGGCTCGCGGCGATGCGTTCATCGAAGGTGCGCTCGAAGAACGCCTTGGCGCGGGCATCGGCGGAGACATCGGACACCGCCGTGGTCGGTGTCGCCGATGTGGGCGGCGACCCCGTACGGGGGGTGGGCGCCGCGCAGGCGGCGAGCGTCGCGGCGAGGGCCGCGAGGGGGATCAGGCGCAGGGTGTTCATGCGCCGATTGTAGCGTGCGGCGTCAGGGTGGACGCAGGTCGAAGACCACCCTGAACAGCCGGCCACCCGGCCGCGCGAGTTCATAGACGAACCGCTCGCCGGGCGTGATCTCCAACGACCATACATTGACGACCGATACGCTGCGACCGGTGCGCGTGAAGAGCGCGATGGACTCGGCATCCGCCTCGAACGACTGACGGTTCGTCGTCCCCTCGCGCAACGCATCACCGCCGTAGTCCGTCAGTTCGTCCGGGCTGCCATCGGTATGGCGATGGTCATGCTTCAGGCGCAGTCCACCGGCCGTCCGGCGGACGATCCAGGTGCGACTGCGATCCTCACCGACCGCGAACGGCAACGCGATCGTATCGGCCGTGCAGCGCGCGACCCGCATCTCGAGCGTCTTGCCGGTGAAGGGATCGCCCGGCGCCGGCGGTGGCTCATCGACCTCGATGCGACCCCGATAGACGCGGTCAGGCGTCGTGCACAGCGTGCGCAGTGCATCGAGGAACGCCGCAGCCGCGGGCCGCGCGATGCGCTCGAAGCGGTAAGGCTGCGTCGGCGGGACGCGGAACGCATAGCGGCCGTCCTCGAGCCGACCGGACTCGCGGTAGCCGAGCGCACCGTCGGCGCGGAGGTCTATCTCGGCGAGGATCCCCATGCGCCGCCCCGAGGCCGCGACGATGCTGCAGCGTTCCGGCGACACCGCACCGAAGAACCCGCCCTCCGCGCGGCGCGCGAAGTCGAGCTCGCAGCCGGGCGGATAGCCGCGCAGCTGCTCTGGGGTCACCGCCATGAACGCCTGTGGGGAGGTCCCCTGCCCTGCGTAAGGTGATCCGTCGCGGAACGCGTAGAAATCCATGACCATGCGGCCCGCTGCATCGCGGCGGAAGGACCACAGCCGCTGGCGCGAGATCGCGCCCTCGGGACCGCCGTTGCGCCACTCGAGGTAGACGACATGGCTGCCGAGCGCGGGCGCTGCGACGCGCGTGAAGCGCGCATGCTGCAGGTCGATCCAGTCGCCTTCGACGGACGGCGGCACTTTGAGCGCGGCGGGTGCGGCCGCGTACTGGGCGCTGTTGTCCCAAACGCCGATCAGGCCGTCGACGATGGCTTCGAGGTCGGCATCACGGGAAGGACCCGCAGGCGCTGCAAGGGGCGCTGCGGCAGGTACGGCGACCGATGCGAGCCCGCAGGCCGCGAGCATCAGAAGGAACGGCGCGCGACGCGCCCGTATCACTCGACGGTCACGCTCTTGGCGAGGTTGCGCGGCTGGTCGACATCGGTGCCGCGCAGGATCGCCACATGGTACGACAGCAGCTGCAGCGGCAAGGTGTAGACCACCGCCGCCTGCAGATAGCTCACATGCCGCGGCATGGTGATCACGGTGACGCCCTCGGAAGGCTCGATGCCGGCATCCGGGTCGGCGAATACGATGAGCTCGCCGCCGCGGGCACGGACCTCCATCATGTTCGACTTGAGCTTTTCGAGCAGGTCCGTGTTGGGCGCGACCACGACCACGGGCATGTCGTCGTCGACGAGCGCGAGCGGGCCGTGCTTGAGCTCGCCTGCGGCATAAGCCTCGGCGTGGATGTAGGAGATCTCTTTGAGCTTCAGCGCACCTTCCATGGCGATGGGGTGCATGGTGCCGCGGCCGAGGAAGAGCGCATGGTGCTTGTCGGCGAAGCGCTCGGCGAGCTCACGGATGGCGGGGTCGAGCGCGAGGGTCTTCTCCATGATGCCCGGCAGTTCGACGAGGCGCGAGACGAGCGTGTGCTCGACCTCGGGGCCGGCGCCGTTGCGGCGCGCCAGCGCGACGACCAGCAACGCGAGCGCGGTGAGCTGGGTGGTGAAGGCCTTGGTGGAGGCGACGCCGATCTCGGGACCGGCGCGCGTGAGCATCACGAGCTCGGACTCGCGGACCAGCGAGCTCTCGGGGACGTTGCAGACCGCGAGCGAAGACAGATAGCCGCCCGCCTTGGCGAGGCGCAGCGCGGCGAGCGTGTCGGCCGTCTCGCCGGACTGCGAGATCGTCACGAACAAGGAGTTCTTCGGCACCACCGGCTGGCGGTAGCGATACTCGCTCGCGATCTCGACCACGCAGGGGATCTTCGCGAGCTGCTCGATCAGATAACGCGTGACGCAGCCGGCGTGGTAACTGGTGCCGCAGGCGACGATGTGGACATGCTCCACCTCGCCGAACACCTTCATGGCCGCGGGACCGAACGCCGCCTCGAGCAGACGGCCGTTCGCGACGCGCTCGGAGAGCGTATCGGCGATGGCGCGCGGCTGCTCATGGATCTCCTTGAGCATGAAGTGCGGGTATTGGCCCTTGTCAGCGGCGTCGGCGGAGAGCTCGCTCACATGCGCCGCGCGCTCGACGGCGGCGCCCGC
Organism: Pseudomonadota bacterium; assembly: GCA_947459825.1. Taxonomy (GTDB): domain Bacteria; phylum Pseudomonadota; class Gammaproteobacteria; order Steroidobacterales; family Steroidobacteraceae; genus UBA964. Next base: position 12,073 of record CANHFH010000036.1, read on the forward strand.
CCGGTCGACGACGCGCACGGCGGTGCGACGGACCTCGGCGACATCACCCTCCTCGAGGAACATGAAGTTGCGGGTCACGGGCAGCAGCGCCGCGACATCCGAGGCGACGAAGTTCTCGGCCTCGCCGAGGCCGATGACCACGGGGCAGCCCTCACGCGCGAGGATGATGCGCTCGGGATCGGACTCGCTGACGACCGCGAGCGCATACGCGCCCTGCAGCTCGGCGACGGTGGCGCGCACGGCGTCGAAGAGGTCCGGGCGCGATCGCATGTGCTGGTGGATCCGGTGCGCGATCACCTCGGTGTCGGTCTCGGAGGTGAACACATAACCCGCCGCCTGCAGCTCGGCACGCAGCGCGTCATGGTTCTCGATGATGCCGTTGTGGACGATGGCGAGACCATCCGACGAGATGTGCGGATGGGCGTTGCGCTCGGAGGGCACGCCGTGCGTCGCCCAGCGGGTGTGCGCGATGCCGAGGTGCGCGGTCGTCGGCGAGGCGTCGATCGCGTCCTGCAGACGCTGCACCTTGCCGACGGTGCGCAGGCGCTTCAACTTGCCCGTGCCGTTGACCACGGCGACGCCCGCGGAGTCGTAGCCGCGGTATTCCAGACGCCGCAGGCCCTCCACGAGGACGGGGACGATGTCACGCTGCGCGATGGCGCCGACGATTCCGCACATGGGACGAATCCTACTCCGCGCCGTGGAAAACGCTATCCGAGAAAGGTCAAGACTTGGCCGGGCCGCCGCCGCGCTTGGTCGGCCGCTTCCAACCCTCGATGTGGACCTGCTTGCCCCGGGCCACGGCCAGCGTCCCGGCCGGGACATCTTTGGTGATGGTGGAGCCGGCGCCGACCGTCGCGCCGTCGCCGACCGTGACCGGCGCGACCAGCACCGAGTTCGAACCGGTGTGGGCGTCCGCCCCGATGGCCGTGTGGTGCTTGTTGGCGCCGTCGTAGTTGGCGACGATGGTGCCGGCGCCGATGTTGGCGCGGGCGCCCACGCTGGCGTCGCCGACATAGACGAGATGGTTCGCCTTCGACCCCTCGCCCATGGTCGAATTCTTGATCTCGACGAAGTTGCCGATGTGGACCTCGGGGCCGAGCGCCGCGCCGGGCCGCAGCCGCGCGAACGGCCCGATGATGGCACCGGCCCCCACCGTCGCGCCCTCGATCACGCAATAGGCGTTGAGGCGCACGCCGGCCGCGATCTCACAGTCGCGCAGTATGCAGCCCGGGCCGACGACGACGCCGTCACCGAGCACCACGCGGCCCTCGAACACGGCGTTGATATCGATGAAGACATCACGGCCGACCACGACTTCACCGCGCACATCGACGCGCATCGTATCGGCGAGCGTCGCGCCCGCCACCATCAGGGCACGTGCGCGGGAATGCTGCAGCGCACACTCGGCCTCGGCGAGCTGGATCCTGTCGTTGATGCCGAGCACCTCGGAGACCGTCGGCGCGGCGAGCGGGGCGACCTTGACCTTGTCCTTGACCGCCATCGCGATGATGTCGGTGAGGTAGTACTCGCCCTGGGCGTTGGCGTTGCGCAGTCTGCCGAGCCAGCCGCGCAGCCGCTTCACGGGCACGGCCATGATGCCGGTGTTGCCCTCGCGGATGCGGCGCTCGCGCGCGTTCGCGTCCTTCTGCTCGACGATGCGCAGCACCTTGCCGCGCGCGTCGCGGACGATGCGGCCATAGCCGGTGGGGTCGTCGAGCTCGACCGTGAGGAGTCCCAGCGACTTCGGCCCTGCGAGCGCGACCAGCGCACGCAAAGTCTCCGGCTGCACCAGCGGCACATCGCCGTAGAGGATCAGCGCGATCTCGTCGTCGCGCAGCGCGGGCAGCGCCTGCTGCACGGCGTGGCCGGTGCCCTTCTGTTCGGCCTGCAGCACCCAGGAGCTGCGCGAAGCGGCGGCCTTGAGCGCACCATCGAGCGCGGCGCGCACCTGGTCGCCGCCGTGGCCGTAGACCACATGCACGGCGGCGGGATCCAGCGCGCGCGCGGCGTCGAGCACATGACCCAACAACGGACGGCCGGCGAGCGGCTGCAGGACCTTGGGCAACGCGGAGTTCATCCGCTTGCCTTGGCCCGCTGCGAGGATGACGATGGAAAGCGTCATTAGGACGCGCCGGGCGGTCAGCCCCGGATCTTGCGCAGCTTCTCGAGCATCTTGAGCTGGGCGGCGGCGCGCGCGAGCTCGGCGAGCGCCTCGGCCTGCTCGAGCTTGTCGATCTTGCCCTGCAGCGCTTCCTCGGCGCGCTTCTTGGCCTCTATGGCCGCGGCCTCGTCGAGGTCCTTGGCGCGCAGTGCCGTATCCGCGAGCACCGTGACCTTCTTGGGCTGCACCTCGAGCGCGCCGCCGCCGACGAAGAACATGAGCTCTTCGCCGGACGGGGTCTGCACCCGGACCTCACCGGACTTGATGAGCGTCAGCAGCGGCGCATGCCGCGGCGCGATGCCGATCTCGCCCTGGGTCGCCGGCACGAACACCATCTTCGCCGGGCCGGAGTAGATCTCGCCCTCGGCGCTGACGATGTCGCAGTGGATGGTGCTGTCGGCGGCCATGTGCTCGTTCTCGTGTGCGGTGTGCTGCGGTGCGGGAGGCGCTTACTGCAGCGTCTTCGCCTTCTCGACGGCTTCGTCGATCGAGCCGACCATGTAGAACGCCTGCTCGGGCAGGTTGTCGTACTGGCCTTCGAGGATGCCCTTGAAGCCGCGGATGGTGTCCTTCAGCGGGACGATCTTGCCGTCCTGGCCGGTGAACACCTTGGCGACGTTGAAGGGCTGCGACAGGAAGCGCTGGATCTTGCGGGCGCGGAACACGGTGAGCTTGTCCTCTTCGGAGAGCTCGTCCATGCCGAGGATCGCGATGATGTCCTGCAGCTCCTTGTAGCGCTGCAGCACGGCCTGCACGCCGCGCGCGGTGTTGTAGTGCTCCTCGCCGACGACCAGCGGATCGAGCTGGCGGCTCGTCGAGTCGAGCGGATCGACCGCCGGATAGATGCCGAGCGCCGCGATCTGGCGCGACAGCACGACCGTCGCGTCGAGGTGGGCGAAGGTGGTGGCGGGCGACGGATCGGTGAGGTCGTCCGCGGGCACATACACCGCCTGGATCGAGGTGATCGAGCCGGTCTTGGTGGAGGTGATGCGCTCCTGCAGCACGCCCATCTCCTCGGCGAGCGTCGGCTGGTAACCCACCGCCGACGGCATGCGTCCGAGCAGCGCGGACACCTCGGTGCCGGCGAGGGTGTAGCGGTAGATGTTGTCGACGAAGAACAGCACATCGCGGCCCTTGCCGCCGTCCTCGCGCACCTCGTCGCGGAAGTATTCGGCCATGGTGAGGCCGGTGAGCGCGACGCGCAGGCGGTTGCCCGGCGGCTCGTTCATCTGGCCGTAGACCATCGCCACCTTCGAGTTCTCGAGGTTCTCGAGGTCGATGACGCCCGACTCCGCCATCTCGTGGTAGAAGTCGTTGCCTTCGCGGGTGCGCTCACCGACGCCGGCGAACACCGACAGACCGCTGTACTGCTTGGCGATGTTGTTGATGAGCTCGAGCATGTTGACGGTCTTGCCCACGCCGGCGCCGCCGAAGAGACCCACCTTGCCGCCCTTCGCGAACGGCACGAGCAGGTCGATGACCTTGATGCCGGTGACGAGGAGGTCGCGGCCGCCGGCCTGCTCGTCGTACGACGGCGCCGGACGGTGGATCGCCCAGTGCTCCTTGGAGGCGACGGGGCCGCGGTTGTCCTGCGGCGTGCCGAGCACGTCCATGATGCGGCCGAGCGTGGCCTTGCCGACCGGCACCGAGATCGGCGCACCGGTGGTGTCGACCGCGAGGCCGCGCTTCAGGCCCTCGGAGGCGCCCATCGCGATGGTGCGCACGACGCCGTCGCCGAGCTGCTGCTGCACCTCGAGCGTGAGGTCCACATCCTTGAGCTTCAGCGCTTCGTAGACCTTCGGGATCGACTCGCGCGGGAACTCCACGTCGATGACCGCGCCGATGATCTGGGTGATTTTGCCGGTTGCCATGTCGGTACCCTGTGCCCTGTATCCGTGAATATCTTTGAAAACTGCGCGGCGGCCGTCAGACCGCAGCGGCTCCGCCGACGATCTCCGCCAGCTCCTTGGTGATCGCCGCCTGCCGCGCCTTGTTGTAGATGAGCTGCAGGTCGCCGATGAGGTTGCCCGCGTTGTCGGAGGCGGCCTTCATCGCGACCATGCGCGCGGCCATCTCGCAGGCGACGCTCTCGACCGAGCTGCGGTAGACCTGCGACTCGATGTAGCGCATCAGCACGCCATCGAGGATCTCGGCCGCGCCGGGTTCGTAGATGTAGTCCCAGTGCTCCTGCAGGTCGGAGGCGTCCTCGGTCAGCACCGGCAGCAGCTGCGTCACCGTCGGCTTCTGCGTCATGGTGTTGACGAACTGCGCGTTGACGATGAACAGGCGGTCGATGCCGCCGTCCCTGTAGGCGTCGAGCATGACCTTGACCGAGCCGAGCAGGTCTTTGACATGCGGCTTGTCGCCGAGGCCGGTGACGCTGGCGAGGATCGGCAGGCCGAGACGGCGGAAGAACGCCAGCCCCTTGCTGCCGAGCAGGCAGAGGCTGACTTCCGCGCCCTTGCCCTGCCACTCGCGCATCAGCATCAGCGTGCTCTTGAACACGTTGGTGTTGAGGGCGCCGCAGAGGCCGCGATCGCTCGAGACGACGATGATGCCGACCTTCTTGGCCTCCCGCTCGACGAGGAACGGGTGTTTGTAGTCGGGGTTGGCCTGGTTGAGATGACCGATGACCGTGCGGATCTTCTCGGCGTAGGGCCGCGCCAGGCGCATGCGGTCCTGGGCGCGGCGCATCTTGCTCGCCGCGACCATCTCCATGGCCTTGGTGATCTTCTGAGTGCTCTTCACACTCGCGATCTTGGTGCGGATCTCTTTGGTGCCTGGCATCTCGGTCGGTCCGTGGCGTGGCTCAGTAGGTGCCGTTGGCCGCGAAGTCCTCGCAGATCGCCTTCAGCGTCGCCTCGTGCTTCTTGAGCACGGGCTCCGCGTTGATGGCGTCCAGCGAGGCCTTGTGCGACGCGCGCGCGAACGACTGCAGCGCGGCCTCGAAGTCCACGACCTTCTTGCGGTCGACCTTGTCCATGTAGCCGTTGTTGACCGCGTAGATGGAGAGCGCCATCTCCGCGACCGACATCGGCGCGTACTGCTTCTGCTTCATGACCTCGGTCACGCGCACGCCGCGCTCGAGCTGCTTGCGGGTGGCCTCGTCGAGGTCGGAGGCGAACTGCGAGAACGCCGCGAGCTCACGGTACTGCGCGAGCGAGAGGCGGATGCCGCCGCCCAGGCGCTTGATGATGTCGGTCTGCGCAGCGCCGCCGACGCGCGACACCGAGATGCCGGCGTTCATCGCCGGGCGGATGCCGGCGTTGAA
>CANHFH010000037.1 GCA_947459825.1 Pseudomonadota bacterium
GCGGCAGGCGAGGACGAAGCCTGCGACCCGGACTGCGGGCCGCGCGACGATGCAGCATCCCAGGCCGCCAACGCCTGCTCGACCGCGGGCGCATGCATCGTCGCGTGCGCGGCATCACGCGCAGCGAGCCTTCGATGCAGCAGCCGCACACGCTCCGGCAGGTCGAGCGGCTTCAGTCCTCCGGCCGGCACGCCACGCAGCCGCTCGAGCATCTCGTGCATCGCGGCACGGCGACCGTCGCGTCGGTGCCAATCGACCTCCAAAGGGACGCCCTCGACCCAGGGCATGCGCATCACGCCCGCGACGGGATCGAACCCGAGCACCGTCGGCGCGAGTCCGTGCTGCGCGGCGAGCCGCTGCGCCGCCACCTCCATGTGCATGTCTGCGCCGAGCTCGGCGAGCGCGTCGGGATGCCAGACCCGCTCCACCTGCCAGCCCGCGGGTGTCGCGATGCGGCGCAGGCGGTTGAGACCGCTGCCGATCATCCGGGCGCTGTGCCCGGCGGTCCGGCGGAGTCGGACACGCCGCGCGACCGCCGGGTCCAGTCACGCAATCCGATCACCGCGATGATCATGTAGACGAGGTAGAGCAGCGCCACGAACATCAGGCCCTGCGATGCATACAGCACCAGCGACGCGGCATCCACCACGATCCACCAGGCCCAGTTGTCGAGCAGCGCGCGCGCCGTCATCCAGGTCGCGAGCAGGCTGCCGAGCGCGACCGCCGCATCCAGCGTCGGCCATGCCGCGTCGGTGTGACGCGCGAGCAGCGGCGCGAACGCGAGCGTGCCGATGCCGACCGCCAGCAGCGCGGCGCCGTTGCGCCACAACGGCCAGCGCAGGATGCGCACGCGACCGGCGTCGGCCGCATCGGCCTCGCGCGTCCAGGTGCGGAAGCCATAAACGGCGAAGGCGACATACACGGCCTGCAACGCCGCCTGCAGCGGCAGACGCGCGCCGGCCGCGAGCCATGCGAGCAAGGCCGAGGACAGCGCACCGAAGATCCAGGCCCGGCGGTCACGGCGCACGGCGAGCACCGCGTAGCCGAGCCCGGCGGCGAGCGCCAGCCACTCGAGCGGCGAGCTCGCCTGCGCCTGCTCCAGCAGACGATGCAGCAGCGCTTGCGACGAGGCGACCATGTCAGCGCACGGTCCAGGAGACCGTCAAGCCCGCCCGACGCGGGTCGATACGCTGCACATACAACCTGTCGGGGAAGTCCGGCGGCTCGTTGCCGAAGAAGAACCCGCGTTGGGCGCAGCTGCGGTCGAAGGCGTTGTCCACCCACAGGCTCGCCGACCAACGCGCGGTCTCGCGGCCCGTACGCAGCGCACCGAGCGTGCACGCGGTCGCACGCTGGTCGTGGCTGTCAGAGAAGAAGAACGCATCGGCGTAGCGCAGGTCGGCCCGCACGAAGAGCCCGTGTGCGCCGCGCCAATCGAGCGCGAGCGAGGACTGTAGCCGCGGCGCATGCGCCTGGTCGCGTCCCGTGAGGTCGCGCACACCGCTGCGGTAGTCGGTGAACCGCGCGCGCAGCAGTCCCGCCGAGGCCTGCAGGGTCAAGGACTCCGTCGCACGCCAATCCAGCGACGCCTCGAGGCCGTAGTTGACGCCGCGCGCCGCGTTGTCGGTGATGTAGACGAACGACAGCGGATCGCCGGGGTCGAGCTGCGCCGAGGTGCCGACCTGCTGGTCGCGCCGCCACATGTGGAACACGGCGACATCGGCGCGCAGGCCTCGCTGCGCATCGTCGAACTTCCAACCGAACTCGAGGCTGTCGAGACCCTCGGCGTCGTAGAGGCGCCGGCCGGCCGGCACAGCGGCGCCGAGGTTGAAGCCGCCGCCCTTGTAGCCGCGGGCGAAGGTCAGATATCCGAACGCACGCCCGGCGGGCCGGTACTCCAAAGTCGCCTGACCGCCCCACATCGTCTCGGCGGGGTCGAGACGCGCGCCGTCCGTATCGGTGTAGTCGATCGAACGCCGCTCGACGCGCACACCGAGCCGCGCGCGCCAATACGGCGCCAAAGGACGCTCGACGCTGCCGTACGCCGCGAGCGTGCGGGCGTCGTAATCCGACACCAGCGCGCGGTAGACGCTGCCGCCATAGAGGTCGAGCTGATCGTTCGACTCGTCGACGCGCGAGCCGTAGAGCCCGGCGACCCAACCGTCGCCCTCCCCGGGCGAGCCGCCGAGCAGCCGCAGGTCCTGGGTGAGGGCCCGGTGATAGCGCAGGAAACGCGAAGTGAAGTCGTAGTCGGGGTCGGCGCCCCAATCGCCGTCGAAGGCGTAGACGATGTCGGTATCGGCGACCGCACTGGTGCTGATGAAGCGGAGCGCGCCTGCGCGCTCCACGGTCAGCGCAAGTCCGCGCGAGGTCTGGGCGTCGCGGCCCGGCTGGTCGGAGCGCGTGGTGCGGGAGTTGTCGATCGCGAAGGCGTCGAAGCCGTTGTCCTGCTCGGCCCAGAGCGCGGCGAGGTCGGCGCGCCATGGCCCGTGCTGCGCGCTGGCGAGTCGCAGCCGCAGCAAGCGCTCGTCGAGGCCGTTGGTGTCGTCACGGCCGAGCGTGATGTTGCGGCGCGAGCCGTCGCTGCGGAAACCCTGCGCGACCGCGCGCCAAGCCGCGCCGTCAGCGCCGAGCGCGCCGCCCGCCACCGCGCCCAGCGCCCGCGTACCGAAGCCGCCGCCGGTCGCTTCGAGACGCAGCATCGGCGTCGGCGCGGCCGCGTTGGATCGCAGGTTGATGAGACCCGCGAGCGCGTTGGCGCCGAGCGTCGTGCCCTGCGGTCCGCGCAGCACCTCGACCTGTGCGAGGTCGAGCAGCTGCCCGGGCATGCCGACGCCCGAAAAATCCATGCCGTCGATCAGGAAGCCGACGGAATTGTTGGGCGCGCCCTGCCACTGGTCGGTCTCGCCGATGCCGCGCAACTGGAAGTAGCGCGGCCGCGATGTGCCGGACGCCCAGTTGAGGTTCGGCACCATCGACGACACATCCTGCAGGTGCTGCACGCCGACGGCCCGCAGCGTGCGTTCATCGAGCACGGTCGCGCTCGCCGGCGTCTCGCGTGCGGCGACGGGACGCAGGCTGGCGCTGATCACCACCTCTTCGAGCGGCTCGGCCGCCATCGACCCTGCCGGGAGACAGCACAACAAAGAAAGCAGCAGACGACGTGAAGACACCTTCTCCCTCCGCCGGTACTAACCGGATCAGGTTCAAGGGTTCGACGCGAGGCGTCGTCTCAGGCCGGCTGGCCACCCCCGGGTTTCGTTGATTTTCCCATCCGAATCATCGACTTGCAACAGGCGGGTGCAGCCGTCACCCAAACTGCCTACAATCGCGCCCCTTCCGGGGGCCACGGACCCGTCATGGAGGGAGGCAGCGGCCATGTCGCGCAGCATCCAGATCTTCCAGGTCGACGCGTTCACCGATCGTCTGTTCACGGGCAACCCCGCCGGGGTGGTGCTCGGGGCGGAGTCCCTGTCCGACGACGAGATGCTCGCCATCGCGCGCGAGCTCAACAACGGCGACACGGCCTTCGTGCTTCCGCCGGAAAGCCCAGACCACGATGTCCGCGTGCGTTTCTTCACGCCGCGAACCGAGTCCGGGTTCGTGGGCCACGCCACCGTCGCCACCCATTTCGTGCTGTCGCGCCTGCCCGGCGCGCCGCGTCGGCTGCGCCAACGGCAGAAAGCGGGTCTCGTCGATGTCGAGGTACGCGGCGACGGCGCTGCGCGCCGGATCGCCGTGCGCCAGAGCGCGCCGCCGCTGGGGCGCGAGCTCGCCGAGCGCGAGCGGCTCGCCGTGCTCGACGCGCTCGCCCTCTCGAGCAACGACCTCGACCCGCGCTGCGAGATGCGCATCGTCGGCGGCGCCGGCAACCGCCTGCTCATCGGCGTGCGTGGACCCCAGCAACTGAAGGCGATGAAGCCGGACTTCACACGCCTGACGACGCTCTCCGCGCAGCTCGGCGCCTCCGGACACTTCGTCTTCACCCTCGATCCGCAGATCGAAGGTTGCCTCGTCCAGTCGCGCATGTTCTGCCCGGCGATGGGCATCCCCGAGGATCCGGTGAGCGGCAACGCGCACGGACTGCTCGGCGCCTACCTCCTGCACCACGGACTGCTGCCCCGCGACGGTGATCGTGCCGCGTTCTCCGGCGCGCAGGGCCACTTCGTCAACCGCCCCGGGCGCGTCGATGTGGAGGTCGAGTTCAAGGACGGCGCGCTCGCCGGCGTGTGGATCATCGGCAACGCGACGATGGTGTTCGAGACCTCGATCAGTCTGTAGTCGGTCCTTCGGACGGATGCCCGGGACGGACGCCCCACCGCGCGAACCCGTCGAGCAGGTGCGCGAAGAGCGCGCCCAACAGCCAGAACGCGACCAGGATCCACGGTTGGTCGAGCAGCGCCGCACGCACCGCCATCATCAACAGCGCGCCCGACACGAGATTCCCCACCCAGGCCCGCGGCGCCAGCCCGATGCCGCGGGCGTACCAGAGAAAGAGCAGCAGCGCGGCCTCGACCGCGATCAGCAGCACGATGCCGAGCAGCAGCGTGCCGTCGGCGAATCGCGCGGCGAGCACGCGCCGGCCTCAGGAGGTCGGCGCGAGGCCGAGCAGGTGCGCGAGGTCCTTGAAGAACACCCGCAGATGCGCGAGCGGTTCGCGCCGCACCAGCTTCTTGTGCATGTAGGCCTGCCAGGTGAGGCGCTGCACATCGGGATCGCGGCACATCTTCACGAAGCGCTCGCGGCGGGCATCGCTGACATACCAGAAGCGCTGCAGCATGCCGAGCGCCCAGAACACGCGGCCGTGCAGCCGCATGAACCCGCGCCGCGCGGCGCGCAGCTCACGCCCGTCACCCGTGCGGAGGCAGGCGGCGAGCGCCTGCGCCGCCATGCGTCCGCAGGCCATCGCGTAGTAGATCCCCTCGCCCGATGCCGGCGCCACGACGCCCGCGGCATCGCCCGCCACCAGCACATCCACGCCGTTGTCCCAGCGCTTGAGCGGCTTGAGCGGGATGGGCGCGCCCTCGCGGCGCACCACCTCGGCGTGCTCGAGTCCGGCGACGCGACGCAGGTCGCCGACGGCGTTGCGGATCGAGAAGCCCTTGTGCGCGGTGCCGGCACCGGCGCTGATGGTGTCGCCGTGCGGGAACACCCAGGCATAGAAATCAGGCGACAACCGGCCGTCGTAGTAGACATCGCAACGGCTGCCGTCGTACTGCGCAGGCCGGTCGGCGGGCGTGCGCAGGATCTCGTGGAAGGCATAGACGAACGGCACCTCGCGACCGCCGGCGATGCACTGGCGCGCCACCTCGGAGCGCGCGCCGTCGGCGCCGAGCACCAACCGTGCGCGGACGCGGCCGCCCGCGCCGCCACCTCCGGCAGCGCCCTCACCGGCAGCGCCGTCCTTCGCGTCGAACTGCACCACCGCACGGCCATCGGCATCGCGCGCGAGACCGGTGAACGCGCCGGCTACGCGCACAGCGCCGTGAGAGCGGGCGCGCTCGCGGAGCCACTCGTCGAACTCGCCGCGGTCCACCATGCCCACATAACCGCCGTCGATCGGCATGTCGACCGCACGCGCGCTCGGCGACACCATGCGCGCCGCCGTGATGCGCGCCACGAGCAGTTCCGGCGGGATGTCGAACTCTTCGACCGCCTTCGGCGGGATCGCACCGCCGCAGGGCTTGATGCGACCGGCGCGATCGAGCAGCAGCACGCGCCAACCCTCGCGGGCGAGGTCGTCCGCCGCGGTCGCACCGCAGGGACCGCCGCCCACCACCACGACATCGTATTCCGGGAGCGGCGTACCGCCGCGCGCGTCGCCGTCCGCCATGTTCAGCTCCTGCCTGTGGCGGCAGCCTCATGAGCTGCCGGATCGAGCGCATCGCCGTCGACGACGATCGCGGTGGAAGCGGTGTCCTCGCGGCTGAGGCGCACCGCATAGACGGTCGCCCACACGAAGAGCAGCGCCTCGGCGACGAATACGGCGCCGTAGGCGATCGCGGGTGAGCCGGTCGCGAGGCGGGCCAGATCGACCGCGCCGGTGGCGACGATGCCGCCGAGACCGAAAGCGACCGCCTGCGCGGCGCCCCACAGGCCCATGCGCGTACCTTCGCGCGAACCGCGGCCGCGGCCGACGAGGCCCATCATCGAGCCGATGGCCGCCACCGCGAACGCGCCGTTGGCGAGCCCCAGCATGAACACGAGGGCGCGCAGCGTCGGGGTCGCCGTCGCCGCATCGGCGGCCATCCCGGCGAGCGCGAGCAGCACCAGCATCACCGCCGAGCCGAGGCAGCCCGCGATGGTCCAGCCGCGCAGCGACCCCAACCGCGAACGCGCGCCCGCGGTGCAGATGACGGCCACCAGCAACATGCCGACCAGCACGCCGCCGCTCTGCATACCCGAGAGCCGCGTCGACTGGGCGGGTGTCAGCCCGAACACCGTGCCTGCGAAAGGCTCCAGCACCAGGTCCTGCGCGCTGTAGGCGAGCATCGAGACGAACACGAAACCGGCGAGCCGCCGCGAATGCGGCTCCGCCCAGACCTCGCGCAGCGCGGCGCGGAAATCGACCGGCGGCTCGGCTCCTGCGACCGCCGCCGCACCACCCGCCGCGCCGCGTGGCCGCTCGACGCCGACGACCGCCAGACAGGTGACCAGGAACGCGCCGGCGGCGACCACCGCCGTCACCTCGACGAGACGCGACAGCGAGAACGGCTCGAGCAACTTGCCCGCCACCACGGTGGTGATGATGAAGCCGGCGATCATCATCACCCAGGTCACGGTCGCGGCCGCGGCGAGCCGGGCCGGCGCGATGCTGGTCGAGAGCAGCACCAGCAGCGAGGTGCCGCAGGCGCCGACGCCGAGGCCGACGACCACGAACGACACCACTGCCAGCGTCACACCGAGCGTGAAGTCGGTCGGCATCAGCGTGGTCGCCCAGGTGGCGCCGAGCGCGCCCGCGGCGAGCACCGCCATGCCGCCGATGATCCACGGCGTGCGGCGACCGCCGACATCGGAGCCGTAACCGAAGCGCGGTCGCAGCACCTGCACGAAATAGTGGATCGCGACCAGGATGCCGGGGAGGACCGCGGGCAGCGCGAGCTCCACCACCTGGATGCGGTTCAGCATGGAGGTGGTGACCACCACCAGCGCGCCGATCGAGGCCTGCACGAGCCCGAGCCTGAAGATGCCGAGCCAACCGAGGAACGGTGATGCGGATCTTGCGGTCATGTCAGGCTCCGGGTCGCAGGGCGAACGCGCTGACCAGCATGCCGAGGACATAGAGCGGCACGCCGCAGGCGTTGTACCAGACGTCGAGTTCGGAGGGCCGGCGCAGCAGACGCGCCATCATCGCCAGCTGGCCGAGGACCAGCGCAGCGACCATGCCGGCGTGCACCGGGCGGTCCCAGAAGAAGAGCAGCGTGATCACCGCGAGCTGCGCGGCGACCATGATCAGGCAGGCGACCTGCGCCGCGCGCTCGACGCCGAGCCGCACCGGCAGCGAGCCGACGCCCATGCGCCGGTCGCCCTGCACCGACTTGAAATCATTGAGCGTCATGATGCCGTGCGCGCCGACGCTCCAGGCCCAGGCGAGCGCGAGGTTGCGCGAATCGGGCATGGCGGCCGTCATCACCGCGAGCGCGGTGAGCCAGGGCACGCCCTCGTAGCAGGCCGCGACCGCGGCGTTGCCCCACCAGCCGTTGCGCTTCAGCCGCAGCGGCGGTGCGCTGTACGCCCAGGCCAGCGCGAGCCCGATCGCCGCCGCGCCGAGCACCCAGGTGCCGAGCAGCGCCGCGACGGCCAGCGACACACCGGTCCAGAACACCGCGATGTAGAGGCCCCAACGACCGGGCATGCGGCCCGAAGGGATCGGGCGGCGAGGTTCATTGATGGCGTCGACATGGCGGTCGAACCAATCGTTGACGGCCTGGCTCGTGCCGCAGACCAGCGGTCCTGCGAGCAGCACGCCGAGGGCGATCAGCGACCAATGGCCCGAGGGGCTGACGCCGCTGGCGACGATGCCGCAGGCGAACGCCCACATCGGCGGGAACCAGGTGACGGGCTTGAGCAGTTCGAGGGTGGCGAGCCAGGACGGCCGCCGCTGCGGTAGGACGTTGCTCGCCGTACGTGCCATGGCTGGAAAATAGCCCTGACACTTCCAACTGTCAATCGAACATTACAGCGACCCGCGTCAGCTCCGGCCATCCTCGCCGCCGAGGTCTCCGAGCCCGTAGCGGCGCAGCTTCACATAGAGGCTTTGGCGGGACAGGCCCAGCATCTCGGCGGCGGAGGCCCGGTTGTCGCGCGTCAGCTCGAGCGCGGCCTCGATGCACAGCCGTTCGATGACATCGGTGGTCTCGCGGACCAGTTCCTTCAGCGACACCCGTCCGACGAGCTCGGTCAGCTGCTCGACCGAACGCGGCAGGGCGCGCGCATCGCGCGGTTCCACCGCGCGGCGGCGCTCGACATTACGGATGGCGTAGGCGAAAGCGGGGGAGTCGGCTTCGCCGATGCGGGTCGCGGAGATCTCGACCTCCACGCTCGAGCCGAGCTCGCCGCGCAGCGTGGTGGCGAACAGCCGAACCTCGCCGCCCTGTCGCAGGTTGGCCGAGAGCACGCCCATGTCCACGCCCGGCCGACCGAGCCAGCGCTCGAGCGGTTCGTTGCGCGCCTGCTCTTCGCTCGCCAGCTGGGCGAGGTCGAGGAAACTGCGGTTCACGGCGAGGATCCGACCCTCGCCGTCACACACCACCAGCGCGTCGGGCAGACGCTGGAAGACCTCCATGAACCGGCCCGGCGGCGCTTGCCCGTTGACCGCGGGCGTCGCCGTCTCGCCCGACACATCGAGCCGCAGAAGCGCATGCGAGGCGTTGTCCTGCCGGAACACCGCCGCCTGCAGACGGCAGCTGCGCCGACCGGTCACCAGCCGCACCCGCAACGGCTCGGCGCGCCCGGCGGCGCGCAGCGCACCGAACCACTCCGGCAGCTGACGCCCGCTCGCCGCGTCGAGGCTCTCCGCCAACGCCTTGCCGATGAGACGCTTGGCGTCCTCGCCGAGCAGCTGCGCGGCGACGGGGTTCGCGTCGATGATGCGCTGCGTACCGAGGTCCACCACCAGGGTCGGCTCGGCGCTCGACTGCAGCAGCAGGCGGTAGCGCGCCTCGGCGAGACGCAGCTTGGTGTAATCGCGCTCCAGCGACTGCTCGGCCTCTACGAGCCGCTGCTGCAGCGCCGCGATGGACCGCAGGTCGCGGCCCTGCGCGAGCAGCATCCCCTCCTCGCCCAGCCGGCGCAGCGACCAGGAGACCGCGACGGTGCTGCCGTCGGGCAGCGGGTGGTTGGCCTGGCGGGCGCGCGGATCACCGGCATCGAGATCGGTGAACAGCATCTCGATCTTGGGCCGGCTGTCGACGGTGACGAGCGCGGTGAAAGGTCGACCGACCCAGTCGGCGTGCCCGACCCCGCCCAGCAGGGCGGCGAGCTCGTCGCTGCCGAAGGCGATGTCACGGACCACACCGCGCCGGTCGAGCACCAACGCGATGTCCGCGGCGGCGGTGACGAGCGAGGCGACAGCAGACGGATCGAGTCCGTCGAGGGCCTTCCTTGGCGCCTTGAAATTCTTCACGTTCCTTCGTGTCTCTGTTGATGCGGCTCGGTGCGGCGTCAGTTCCGTCGGTGGGTGAATTCCAGAAGTCCTTGCGCCTTGGCGACCGCGTCGCGTCCATCGCGCGCGGTGGCGTCAGCGCCGACCAACGCCGCCCATTCGGGGTGTTGTTCGAACGGCCGGCCGCCGACCATGACCCGCAGGTCCGGGTTCAACGACACCCGCCGCAGCTGCCGCACCAGCGCCGCCAGGGCATCGAACTGCTCGGCGGTGCTGATCGAGATGCCGATCAGCGCGAACCACTCGCGTTCCGCGAGCGAAAGTATATCCCGCTCGCTGGCACCGGGCGCGTCCCATACATCCCAGCGCGCGCGGCGCAGGAACTCCCCGACCAGCTGCGTACCGAACACATGCTGCTCGCCCGGCAGCGCCACACAGAGCACACGCGGACCGGAGGGAGAAGCGTTGTTCTCGGCCGATCGGACGAAATCCTCGCTGAGGTCGTGCGCGAACTTCTGCAGGCGATGCAGCGCCAGCGTGACATCGACGAAGTCGGCCTGCTCGGACTCCCACATCTGACCGAAATGCCGCGCCGCGGGGCTCAACAGGTCGAGGTAGACCGATTCGGTGGAGACCCCACGGTCCTGCAACCGACGCAGGAAGTCGGCGGCCGCGGCGAGGTTGCCGCGCAAGACGATGGTCGTGAACTCGGTGATCTCGGCGCTGGTCGGGCGCGACGGGGTTCCGGACGCCTCGCTCTCGGACGGACAGGAGGCGTCGGCCGAAGCGGCGTCCCGGCGATGCGACACCAGGAGCCGGGGGATGATCTGGGTCTCTATCGCGCGCAGGAGTGCGTTCTGGCTGTCATCGCCAGGTGCGCCCCGAGAAGCGGCTTCATCCGCCATGTCCGAACCTCTCCTCCGGCTCAGGATCGAATTGTCCTGTGACCGAAGGGTGACCCCAGTCGGCACCTTCTCACATATAGGGGCGGGGCTGTCAAATGTCAATCCAGGTTGATGTAAAATCAGGTTGACACTATCTAAGGTGTCGTTCCAGAATCGGGCAGGATTTATCGATGGCGCGAGCAGCCATGTCCCATGCCAGCAGGGCGACCCCCGCCCGCCCCCTCTACACCCCCGAGGAACGGATCCGCCGTGACCGTTCGCCGTGGACGATCGTGCAGGCGGTGCTCGCTCCGCTGCAGTTCCTCGCGTTCCTCGTCAGCCTCTGGCTGGTGCTGCGCTTCCTGCGCACCGGCGAGGGCGCCGATGCCGCCACGGTCTCGGTGCTGGTCAAGACCGCCCTGCTCTACGCGATCATGGTCACCGGCGCGATCTGGGAGCGCGAGGTGTTCGGCGTCTGGCTGTTCGCCCGCAGCTTCTTCTGGGAGGACGTGGTGAGCATGGCGGTGATCGCGCTGCACACCGCGTATCTTTGGGCGTGGCTCACCGGCGCGATCGACCTGCGCGCGCAGATGCTGCTGGCGCTCATCGCCTACGCGAGCTATGTCGTCAACGCATTGCAGTTCTTCCTGAAGCTGCGCGCCGCGCGGCGCGCGGCGGCCGAGGCCGACGCGGACCCCACGGCTCCGGCGCGATGGGCGTCCCAGCCATGACCCGCCTCGCGCAATGGGCCTGGAACGCCCGGTTGCTGCCCTTCGCCGATGCGGCGAGCACCGACCTGCCGCTGCCGCGGTTGCTGCGTCTGTCGCTGTTCCAGGTGTCGGTGGGCATGGCGCTCGCCCTGCTCAACGGCACCCTCAACCGGGTGATGATCGTCGAACTGCATGTGCCGGCGTGGCTGGTGGCGACCATGGTGGCGCTGCCGTTGCTGTTCGCGCCGTTCCGGGCTTTCCTCGGTTTCCGCTCCGACCAGCACCAGTCGGTGCTCGGCTGGCGCCGCGTGCCCTACATCTGGTTCGGCACGCTGCTGCAATACGGCGGCCTCGCCATCATGCCGTTCGCGTTGATGGTGTTGAGCGGCACCGGCCAGGTGACGCCGCCGCCTTGGCTCGGACCTTCGGCCGCCGGTCTCGCCTTCCTGATGATCGGCGCGGGCCTGCACAGCACGCAGACCGCAGGCCTCGCGCTCGCCACCGACCTCGCACCGGCGCAGACACGGCCGCGCGTGGTCGCGCTGATGTATGTGATGCTGCTGGTCGGGATGGTGGGCGGCTCGGTCGCGTTCGGCTGGCTGCTCGGCGGCACCTACACGCACCTGAGGCTCATCCAGGTGATCCAGGGGGCGGCCGTCGTCACGCTGCTGCTGAACATCATCGCGCTGTGGCAGCAGGAGCCGCGGGGCAGCGCTCCGGACGCGAGCGCCGCCGCCGCGCCCAAGCCGACCTTCCTCAGCGCTTGGCGGGATTTCACCGCCCCCGCCGCGACGCGCCGCCTGCTCGCGGCGCTCGGCTTCGGCACGGCCGCGTTCAGCATGCAGGATGTGCTTCTCGAACCCTACGGCGGCGAGGTGCTCGGCATGGCGGTCGGCGCGACCAGCCTGCTCACCGCGCTCTATGCGGGCGGTGCGCTCATCGCCTTCGGCCTCGCCTCGCGCCGCCTCGGCCGCGGCGCCGATCCGCTGCGGGTCGCGGCGCAGGGCACGCTGGTCGGTGTGCTCGGCTTCGTGGCCGTGGTGTTCGCCGATCCGCTGCACTCGGCGGCGCTGTTCCGCGCCGGTGCCGTGCTGATCGGCTTCGGCGGCGGGCTGTTCTCGGTCGGCACCCTGCTCGCGGCGATGTCGCTGCGCGAGCGCGACAACGGCCTCGCGCTCGGCGCCTGGGGCGCGGTGCAGGCCACGGCCGGCGGTCTCGCCATCGCGGGCGGCGGCGCGGCCTGCGACGCCATCGGTGCGCTAGCGGCGCAGGGTGCGCTCGGGCCGGCGCTGGTGTCGCCCGCGACCGGCTACATGTTCGTCTACCACCTCGAGATCCTGCTGCTGTTCGCGGCGCTGGTCGCGATCGGGCCGCTGGTGCGCACGTCGCGCCGCGCCGCCGCGCCAGCGGGTGCTGCGCAGGGCACGCCGACTGCGGGCATCGGCCTCGCGGAGATGCCGGGGTGAAGATTTTTTTTGGTCAGGTCGGGACTTGAAACAGGGAGAGCAGTGACATGGAATCCAACGCGTTCCTCGAATACATCGACACGGCGCAGGTCGCGCTGTACGGCTTCTGGGCCTTCTTCTTCGGCCTCATCTGGTACCTCCATCGCGAGGACAAGCGCGAGGGCTATCCCCTCGACACGCACCGCGTCGACCGCGACGGCAACCCGGTGACCGTGGAGGGCCTGCCGCCGGTGCCCTGCCCCAAGACCTTCAAGCTGGCCGACGGCAGCACGATCGAGGTGCCTCGCGCGAGCGCCGCCGACCGCCGCCCCATCGCCGCACGCCAGGTCGGTTGGGATGACCGCTACGGCCCGGATGTCGGCGCGCCGCTCGAGCCCACCGGCGATCCGATGAAGGACGGCGTCGGCCCCGCGGCCTACGCGGAACGCGCGGACCAGCCCGAGCGCATGCTCGACGGCTCGCCGATGATCGTGCCGATGTCCTCGGTCAGCGGATGGTCGGTGTCGAAGCGCGACCCTGACCCGCGCGGCATGACCGTCACCGGCCTCGACGGCGCCGCCGCCGGCACCGTCAGCGAGCTCTGGGTCGACAAGTCCGAGCCGCAGATCCGCTACCTGCAGGTGGCGCTCGAGGGCGGCCGCTCGGTGATGCTGCCGGCCGGCTTCGTGCGCTACGACGTGAAGGGCCGCAAGGTGAAGGTCGCCTCCATCACGGCGGCGCAGTTCGCCGGCGTGCCCGGCATCGCGAGCGGCAGCCAGATCACCAAGCTCGAAGAGGACCGCATCATGGCGTACTACGCCAGCGGTCACCTCTACGCCGTACCGAGCCGCCTCGGTCCGCTGGTCTGACGGATAGAAGGGGGTAATCGACGATGGGCACGCCAGCGACCTTCAGCGAACATGATTCGGAGCCGGTGCGGGGGCTTCCCGAACCGCTGCCGCCGGGCGAGACCCTGCTTTGGCAGGGCTCGCCGCGTTGGTGGTCGTTGGCGCTCGACGCCTACCGCGTGCGTGCGCTCGCGGTGTATTTCGGCGTCATCGTGCTGGCGCGCGGCGCGTGGCTGCTCGCCGAGGGTGCGACGCCCGCGGCGGCGCTGGCGGGCTGCACCGGACCTGCTGCGTTCTCGCTGATCTGCCTCGCGATGCTCACCGGCATCGCGGCGCTCGCCGCTCGCGGCACGGTCTACACCGTGACCTCGCGCCGCGTCGTGGTCCGCCAGGGCATCGCGCTGTCGAGCACCATCAACCTGCCGTTCACGGCGCTGCGGTCGGCCGACCTGCGGGCCAAGCGCGACGGCACCGGCGACATCGCCCTCGAGCTGCTGCCCGACCAGCGCGTGTCATATCTTTGGATGTGGCCGCATGTGCGTCCCTGGCGTTGGACGCGTCCGCAGCCGATGCTGCGCAACCTGTCGGACGCCGAGGCCGTCGGGTCGCTGCTTGCCCGCGCGTTCGGCGCCGCCAGCAGCCGAGGTGCGGTGCGCATCGAGACCGGTCCCGCGGTCGGCCCCGCGGTCGGCCCAACGGTCGGCCACGCGACCGGCACGCCGATCTCTGCCGCCACCGTCGGAGCCGCGCCTTGAGCGCGACCACGGCCGGTGGCATGCCCCGACACGCCTTGGTCGGGGCGTTGATGCTGGTCGTCGGCGCGATCCTGCTCGCGGCGTTCGGTCGCAGCCTCGGCACCGAGCCGCCCGCGGCGCCGGTCGCGGTGGTGGCCTCCTATGATGTCCGCTTCATCGACCAGCCCGACGGCTCGCTCGCCGCGGTGCTCGCCGATGGCCGACCGCTCGGCACGCTGAGCGTCGCCGAGTCCGGCTTCACGCGCGGCATGATGCGCGGCTTCGCCCGCGGCCGTCGTCAGGTCGGCATCGCCGCCGACGCGCCTTATCGCCTCACCCGTCTCGCCGACGGCCGTTTCATCATGGAGGATCCCGGCCAGACCATGCGCGTCGAGCTCGACGTCTTCGGTTCGGCCAACGCCGCGATCCTGGCGCGCATCTGGCGCGCCGGCGACGCGCTCGACGCCCGCTCGCCCGGGTGAGCGCCTTGGCCATCGCGCTCACGGTAGCGCTGTGGTGGGGCTCGACCGGCCTCATCGCGCTGCTGGTGCGCCGCGGACCGCGCCACTTCCCGGCCCTGCTCGCCGTCGCCTCGGTGGTGGCGGTGCTCGGTCTCGCAGTGCTGGTGGTGCTGCGCGACGCCACAGATGCCGCGGGTGCCTTCGCCGCGTTCTGCGCCGCGCTCGCGCTGTGGGCCTGGATCGAGATCACCTTCCTGACCGGCGCCATCACCGGTCCGGTGCGCGCGCTGCCGCCCGGCATGCCGCGCCGCGGCTGGCGTCACGCCCTCGCCGCGTTCACCGCCATCCTTTGGCACGAGCTCGCGATCCTCGCCGTGCTCGCGGCCGTCGCGCTGCTGGTCGCCGGCCACGCGAACATCATCGGGCTCGGCACGCTGCTCGTGCTGTGGGCGTTGCGCAGCAGCGCCAAGCTCAACCTCTTCCTCGGCGTGCGCAACCTGGGCGAGGGCTTCCTGCCGGCGCACCTCGCGCACCTGCTCGACCACCTGCATCGCCGGCCGATGAACGCGCTGCTGCCGTTCTCGCTGCTGCTCGGCACGGGGCTCGCCGTCTGGCTCGCAGGCCGCGCCGTCGCCGCGACGCTGCCGGTGGAGACCACCGGCTACACCCTGCTCGCCACGCTCGCCGCGCTCGGCGTGCTCGAACATCTTTTGATGGTGCTGCCCGTCGCCCCGGAATCGCTCTGGGGACTGCGCACCGCCCGCACGAAGGAGAACCGGCATGACTGACCCTGCGACCGCCGACGCCCTCGCGCTGTTGCGCAGCATCGACTCGCCCGCCGAGCTGCGAGCATTGGCGCCGGAACGCCTGCCACAGGTCGCCGCCGAGATGCGCGCCCACCTGCTGCAGAGCGTCTCGAAGAGCGGCGGACACCTCGCCGCCGGTCTCGGTACCGTCGAACTGACGATCGCGCTGCACTACCTCTACGACACGCCGCGCGACGCGCTGGTGTGGGATGTCGGCCACCAATGCTACCCGCACAAGGTGCTCACCGGCCGCCGCGACGCGCTGCCCGGGATCCGTCGGCGCGACGGTCTGTCCGGCTTCCTCAAGCGCGACGAGAGCCCATACGATGCGTTCGGCGCCGGCCACTCCAGCACCTCGATCAGCGCCGCGCTCGGCATGGCCGCCGCGTCCCGTCGGCTCGGCGAGCCGTCGCGCGCGGTCGCGATCATCGGCGACGGCGCGCTGACCGCCGGCCTGGCTTTCGAAGCGCTGGACCACGCCGGCGACACCGGCGAGGACCTGCTCGTGGTGCTCAACGACAACGGCATGTCCATCTCCGAGAACGTGGGCGCCCTGTCGCGCTACCTCTCGGTGCGTGGCCGCGAGCCCGTGAACGATGTCGATGGCTTCTTCGGTGCGCTCGGCTTCGCCTACCGCGGCCCGGTCGACGGCCACGACCTGCCGGCTTTGCTCGCCGAGATCGGCGCGCTGCGCGACCGCCCGGGACCGCGGCTGCTGCATGTGGTGACGCGCAAGGGAAAGGGCTACGCGCGCGCCGAGGCCGAGCCCATCAAGTACCACGGCGTCACGCCCTTCGACCCGGCGGTCGGCATCGTCGCCGGCAAGCCCGCAGCGCCGACCTACACCCAGGTGTTCGGCGACTGGCTCTGCGAGCTCGCCGAGCGCGACCCGCGCATCGTCGTCGTCACGCCGGCCATGCGCGAGGGCTCCGGCCTCGTCGCTTTCGCCAAGCGCTTCCCCGACCGCTACTTCGATGTCGGCATCGCCGAGCAGCATGCCGTCACCTTCGCCGCCGGCCTCGCGGCGCGCGGTCTGCGGCCGGTCGTGGCCATCTACTCGACCTTCCTGCAGCGCGCCTACGACCAGCTGGTGCACGACATCTGCCTGCAGCGCCTGCCGGTGACCTTCGCGATCGACCGCGCGGGATTGGTCGGCCCCGACGGCGCGACCCACAACGGCAGCCTCGACCTCTCGTTCCTGCGATGCGTGCCCGGGATGACGGTGATGACGCCGTCCGACGCCGACCAGTTGCGCGCCATGCTGCGCACGGCGATCGACGCCGACGGCCCCTGCGCGATCCGTTACCCGCGCACCGCCGCCGCCGGCGAGCCGCTCGCCCGCCGCGAGGCGCCGCCGCCGGTCGACGGCGAGGGCGTCGTGGACGGCGCAGGTGCGTTGTTGCCGCGTGCGCTGCCCATCGGCCGCGGGGAGCTGCAGCGGCGCGGATCGGGCATCGCCCTGCTCGCCTTCGGCACCCTCGCCCACGCCGCCTATGAACTCGCCGAGATCATCGACGCC
>CANHFH010000038.1 GCA_947459825.1 Pseudomonadota bacterium
ACAGTCCGCGCATCGCCGGCACGCCCGCGAGCGGCAGGGTCGGTCCGATCCGCTCGGCGATCTGCAGCGCGCGTGCGTGCAGGCCGCGCGCCGTCGTGAACCGCAGCTGCGATTCGCGCCAGCGCGCCAACCGGTCGAGGGGGTCGAGCAGGCGTGGGTCGTCCCGGCCGTAAGCGCTTTCAGCGACCCGGAACGCGAACAGGTGCTCGCGCTCCGCCTCTGCCTCGGCACCGATCGCCACATACCCTTCGATGAGCGGATCGACGATGTCGAGCTGCGCAGGGTTGTAGAGTCCGTCGAGGTTGCGCGAGAGGTCGACCGCTCGCTTGAGCACGACCACGGCTTCGGTCGGCCGTCCTGCCGCGAGCCAGGTCTCGCCGAGCCCGACCAGCGGTCGCATGAGGTCGCGGTCGGCGCCCGATTCCTTGCCTTCGATGAGCGCGACGGCGCGGCGGTACGCGGTCTCGGCCGCCGCGAGGTCGCCGCGGCGGAAGGCCACGGTGCCCGCATTGGTGAGCGGATTGACGAGTTCACGCGACCCGTCGCCGAAGCGCGCCTCGGTGAGCGAGACGACGGCGGCGGCCTGCACAGCGGCCTCCTCGAGACGACCGGCGTCGAGCGCCGCACGCAGCTTGGCGTGCGCGGCGAGGCGTTCGTCCGCAGGCTGTGCGACCGCGGCCGGGCAGGCGGCCGCCGTCAGCAGGATCAGCGCCGCTCGAAGAGGTAGTGCGAGACGATCCATTCGCGTCCGTCCCGGTAGCCGAAGAGTTCTGCGCAGGACATGAAGAATACACGCCAATAGACCCACCAACGCAACGCCTGATCGGCGCCGTAGCCTTCGGCCAGCACCGGCATCAGCGCCGCGCGGTTCGCGTCCATGTTCTGCAACCAGGCCTCGGAGGTGAGCTGGTAGTGGCGGCCGTCGACCTGCCAGTGGTCCACCAACCGCAGGTCGCGCTGGAAGTAATGCAGCAGATCGTCGCTCGGCATGATGCCGCCGGTGAAGAAGTACCGCGCCATCCAGTCGCTCTCGTCGCGCACCTCGAAGGTGTAGGCGTAGCGGTGGTGCGTGAAGATGTGCACGAACAGCGTCGCGCCCGGCGCCATCCACGAGGCGATGCGTCCGAGCAGGGTCTCATAGTTGCGCATGTGCTCGAACATCTCGACCGATACGACCCGGTCGAAGCGGGTGTCGGCGTCGAAGGACAGCTGGTTGGCGTCGCGGGTGATGATCTCCAGGTTCTCGAGACCACGCTCCGCGGCGCGCGCGTCGATGAACGCCTTCTGGGTGCGCGAGTTCGACACCGCCGTGATGCGCGAGTTCGGGTAGTGCTCCGCCATCCACAGCGACAGCGAGCCCCAGCCGCAGCCGAGCTCGAGGATGCGGTCGCCGTCCTTCAGCCGCGCGCGCTCGCAGGTGAGCGCGAGCATGCGCGCCTCCGCGGCGCCGAGGTTGACCGCCGCACGCGACACCTCGAAGTCGTCGTAGTAGCAGCTCGAATACTTGAGGTGCGGCCCGAGCGCCTTGAGATAGAAGGCGGTCGGCACCTCGTAGTGCTGCGTGTTGGCGGCGTCGGTGTGGATGGCGATCGGGCTCTCGCGCAGCCGCCGCACCATCGTCATGAGGTGCGCCTGCTGCGCCTCGGGACCGCCCTTGTCCTCCTCCGCGAGACGCTGCTCGAGCAGCGCGCGGATGCGGCGGCGGATAAGCCAGTCCGGCACACGGTCGGACTCGAGCAGGCGCATGGCGAGCGAGGGGTTCTGGTCGGCGGTCTTGGCGTCGTCGGTCATGGGGCATCCGCGGAGGTCAATCTTTGGGAGGCGCGTCGGAGCATGGGCTCGAGCAGACGATACAGCACATAGATGCCGGCGGGGCCGAGCAGCACCCAGCCGAGCGTGGCGTGGAAGATGGCGTCCCACAGCGTCACCACAGCCTGCCAGACGCCCTGCGACATCAGCTCCAGCCCGGCGGTGATGGTCAGCGGCTGCGGTGCGGCGCCTGTCAGCGCCTCGCCGATCCGCACGAACGGGATGATGAGCAGCAGCTGCAGCGGGTAGATCAGGTAGTTCACGAGCTGGATGGCCGCGAGGTTGAGCCGCCATACGAGCGCGATGACGGCCAGCAGCGGCGTCGACACGCCGAGCACCGGGAACAGCCCGATGCCGGTGCCGAGCGCGAGGCACAGCGCGAGTTCGCGCGGCGTGAGGCCCTGGCGCAGCAGCGCCAGCACCGGTTCGACGAGCCGGCGGCGCAGGAACTCAACCATGGCGCTTCGTCAGGATGGCGGACGCCGGTTCGCCCGGTGCGAGCCGCGACAGCTCGCGCAGCACATAGGCGGCCATCGCCATGTTGCCGAGCAGCATGATGGCGACGAACCAGGCAGCCCGCGGCAGCGCGCGGACCTCCTTCCAGAAGACCCATACATAGAACGTGATGAACCCGTAGTAGGCGTCGATCAGCGTCGCGATGGTCCACCAGTTGTCGGGGCGGCGCACCAGGCCCTGCCAGTCGAGCAACGATTGCTGCAGGCTGGCGAAGGTCGTGAACGCCAGCAGCGACAGCAGGATGAAGCCGAACAGGCACTGCAGCACGGTCTTGTTCATGACGGTCTCTCCTTGCCCCGGGGGCGATGTCTCAGGGCCGACGCGTGGACGGTGGCGCCGCCTGCACCAACGCGGCGCCGATCAGCAGCGCGGCGAGGTCCGTGGTGTCGGGCAGGCGGCCCGGCACCCATTGTTGCAGGAACTCGACCAGCGCCGCGACCATGAACGCGATCAACAGGGGCGCCAGCCGCCGGGTGCGGCTGCTCCAGGCGAGCCATGCGAGGCCTATGCCGAGGAACAGCCGCTCGATGGCGGGCAACGAGCCGGGGTCGGACGCGGCGCCGGCGAGCTCGGCGAACGGCAGCCAGGCCGTGTCGCCCACATCGGCGACGGTCGCTGTGGTCGGCCAAAGACCGGCCGCCAGCACGGCGAGGCAGGCCACCCGGAACACCGGCGTGGGATCCCACCGCAGGCGACCCATCCCCAGCAGCGCCACGGTTGGCAGCGCGATCAGCGCTCCCAGGACCTCGTCAGGCGAAAGCTGCTGCCCAACGAACAACAAACGCAGGCCGAGCGAGGCGACGGTCGCGGTCAGCAAGGCGCTCCAGAACGAACGCCAGCGCACCGCTGCGCGCAGTCCGGCGGCGAGCACGAGGTAGCAGGCGAACCACGCGATGACCCGGCTCGGTGAGAGCTCCAGCGCGAGGCTCGCCTCGAGGGCGGCGCTGACGCGGCCAGGGCGCAGCCGCGGCACGAACGGCGCGAGATGCGCGGCGATCCACAACGCCACCAGGACGCCTAGGGCCGCTCCCGCGTCGAGCGTCCCGCGTCCGGTCGAGGGATCGCGGACGACTCCGAAGCGGCTATGGGGCAGGATGCGCCAGACGACCGCCAGCCCGACACCCGCGGCGGCGCTGACGGTGTTGAAGACCCAGTCGGAGAGCGCCGGATCGCGCGGCGGCAAGGCGTGCTGCGCGATCTCGACCGCGAGCGAGAGCGCTGCCGCACCCAGCACGGGCCAGACGATGCGGCCGATCCCCCGGCCCCGGGCGTCGAGCGCCAGCGCGCCCAGCAGGCCGAAAGGGACATACAGCAGCAGGTTGACCACGGTGTCGCGGCGCGAGGGCGGGGTCCAGGCCTGCAGTCGCGGCAGGCCGTCCCGCAGACCCGCGAGCAGCCGCCCCCAGTCCCAGTCGAAGGGGTAGAGCGAGGCGCTCAGCACCAGCCCGACCCAGCCGATGAGCAGCCAGAACGGCAGCCGGGGCGCCGCGGGATCCCGGCCGCCGATACCCGGGATCATGGAACTGTGACGTGCGTCCTAACCGGCAGGACGGGCTTTCGGGTGAACATCCGTGGTCAGTCTAACCGCATTCCCCCCTTGCTCCGCCCGTGTCCGGACGGCAGTCTTCGGGAGGACCGCGGCGGACTGTGCCCCGGAGGACCCGTCTTGGTCGAAGCCCACCTGATCGAACTGCGAGAGCGGCTGTCGGCGCTGCAAGCCTTGGCCGCGGTCGACCAGCTCATCCTCGCCGGCGCCGGCCTCGAAACCGTGGTGGAGGCGCTGCTCGACCGCATGCAGCCGACGCTGCGGGGCGATGTCACCTGCATCGCACTGCCCTCGGCCGCCGTGCCGGGGGCTTGGGATCTGCGCATCGACATGCGTCAGGACGATGCCATCCTGCGACGCACGCTGTCCGAAGAGCGCGGTATGGACCCGACCGAGCCGCGCGCCGGTCCTGTGCCGGTGGTGCTGCGCTCGCTCGGGGCCCGCACGCTCCGTGTCCGGCCGGTGATGCTCGAGTCGCGGCGTGTCGCGATGTTGGGCATCGGCTTCTTCGACGGCGCGCCGATCGATGCGTCGCTGGACGAGCCCATGGACAACCTGGGTCGACGCCTGTCGCTCGCCGTGGCGCGCCACGAGCGCGAGGAGCGGCTCTACCGGCAGGCGCACTACGACCCGTTGACCGGGCTGCCCAACCGCTTGCTGTTCCGCGAGCGGTTCGGCGGGGAGCTGCGCCGCGTACGCGACGGCGCCCCGGGCGGCGCGTTGCTCTATCTGGACCTCGACGACTTCAAGGCGGTCAACGACTCGCTGGGCCATGAGGCCGGCGACCAGATGCTGACCGTGATCGGGCAGCGCCTGCGCGCCTGTGTCAAAGAATCCGATACGGTGGCCCGCATCGGCGGGGACGAGTTCACGGTGGTGCTGCGCGAGCTGCCGGATGCCGCCACCGCGCGGACCGTGGCGCGCCGCATCGTCGATACGCTGTCGGCGCCGATCTGGCTGGCCGGCGAGGGGCGGCAGGTCGGGGTCAGCGTCGGCATCGCCGCCTTCCCCGCCGACGGGCTCGACTGCGACGGACTGATGCGTCGCGCCGACGCGGCCATGTACCGCGCCAAGCAAAAAGGCCGCGGTCGGATCGCTTCGGCTACGGGCGGCTAACGCTTGCCGAACAACCGCTCGAGTTCGGCGCGCGCCGCGTCGACCGCCGCCTGGTCCTTGGGGATGTAGGCCCCGGCCCGCGGCTTGAAGTGGTCGCAGAAGTTCGCGCGTTCCTTGTCGCGGACCTCCTCGGCGGTCGGTTCCCGGCAATGCTTGGCGACGCGCGTGTCATGGTCGACGCAGAGTCTGCAGACATGCAGCTCGGCGCGGCACTGCGGGCAGACATCGAGCCGTCGCAGGGGCAGGGAAAGCGCCGCGAGCGTGGCGCCGCACTTCCAGCATGAGAGGTCGTCGGGCATCGCGGTGCGCTCCTCGGATCAGGACGCGGCCTCGAACCGGTCCGCGAGGAAGTCTCGCAGGGCGCGGCCCGTATGGGAACGCCCCGGGCGTCGCGCCAAGCTCTGCGGCGGCGCGGCGGCGACCAGCTTGCCTCCCCCCGCGCCTGCCTCCGGCCCCATGTCGATGACCCAGTCGGCCTCGGCGATGACATCGAGGTTGTGCTCGACGAGCACCACGCTGTTCCCGGCGTCGACCAGCCGATGGAGCACGCGCACCAGCTTCTCGACATCGGCCATGTGCAGACCGACGGTCGGCTCGTCGAGCACATAGAGCGTGTGCTTGGGACGCGTCCGCAGCGGTGCACGCAGGTCGGCGCGCACCTTGGCGAGCTCCGTCACGAGCTTGATGCGCTGCGCCTCGCCGCCCGACAGCGTCGGGCTCTGCTGGCCGAGCGTGAGATAGCCGAGGCCGACGTCGCAGAGCAGCGTCAGCACATGGTGCACCGCGGCATGCGGCTTGAAGAACTCCGCCGCGTCCTCGATGTTCATGGCGAGCACCTCGCCGACGCTGCGGTCGCGGTAGCGCACCGCCAGCGTCTCAGGGTCGAAGCGCTGGCCGCGGCAGGCGTCGCAGAGGAGCTTCACATCGGGCAGGAAGCTCATCTCGACGGTCTGGATGCCCTGACCCTCGCAGGCCGTGCAGCGCCCGCCCGCGGTGTTGAACGAGAACCGCCCCGCCGTGTAGCCGCGCAGCCGCGCCTCGGCGGTCTCCGCGAACAGCCGCCGGATGTCGTCCCAGATGCCGACATAGGTGGCCGGACAGGAGCGCGGCGTCTTGCCGATCGGGGTCTGGTCGACCTCGAGCACGCGGTCGACGGCCTCCATGCCCTCGAGCGCCTCGCAGCCCACCGCGCCGCGTCCATCACCGCCGCGCCGGTCGCCACGACGCGCTTCGCCGTCATCGCCGCGCAGCTGTCGCGCGCTCGCGAACAGCACATCGCGCGCGAGCGTCGATTTGCCGGAGCCGGAGACGCCGGTGACCGCCACCAGCCGACCGAGCGGGATGCGTGCATCGACGCCTTGCAGGTTGTGCAGGGTCGCGTTCCGCACCCTCAACGAAGGTGTGTCCGCGACGACCGCTCGGCGCGGCCGGGGCGGATGCTTCAGAGGCTCGCGCAGCCAGCGGCCGGTGATCGAATGCGGGTCGGCCAGCAGGTCGGCGACACGGCCTTGCGCCACGATGCGACCGCCGCGAACGCCCGCGCCGGGTCCGAGGTCGATCACATGGTCGGCGCGGCGGATGGTGTCCTCGTCATGCTCGACGACGACCAAGGTGTTGCGATGGCGCGCGAGCTCGCCGAGCGCGTCGAGCAGGATGCGGTTGTCGCGCGGATGCAGACCGATGGTCGGTTCGTCGAGCACATAGCAGACGCCGCGCAGGTTCGAGCCGAGCTGCGCCGCGAGCCGTATGCGCTGCGCCTCGCCGCCCGAGAGGGTGGGCGCCGCGCGATCGAGCGAGAGATATCCCAGGCCGACGCGCTCGAGGAACCCGAGGCGCGTGCCGATCTCCTGCAACAGGTCGCGGGCGATGGCGCGTTCACGGACCGCGAGCTTGAGTCCGCCCAGGAACTCGCGGGCCTTCGACACCGGCACACAGGTCAGCTGGCCGATCGAGCGGTCGCGGAACCGCACCGCGCGCGCCACCGGGTTCAGCCGCTCGCCCTTGCAGCCGCTGCAGACCGGCGCCTCGCCGTCGTGCCACTCGTTCCAGGTGGCCTCCTCGCCGGTCTGCTCCTCGTCGAACTCCGGCAGCTCGACGCCGGTGCCGTAGCAGTCCGCGCACCAACCCTGCTTGGAGTTGAACGAGAACATGCGCGGATCGGGCTCGGCGAAGCTGGTGCCGCAGGTCGGGCAGGCGCGGCGGGTCGAGAAGGTGATCGGGCCGGCGGCGGCGCCTGCGGCGTCCACCGGCAGCACCTGCACCACGCCCTTGCCGTGCTGCAGCGCCTCTTCGAGCTTGGCGCGCAGGTCGGCCTCGCCGCGCTGCGAGATGCCGAGCCGTGCCACCGGCAGCTCGATGGAGTGTTCCTTGAAGCGGTCGAGCCGCGGCCACGGCTTGACCTTCAGGCGCTCGCCGTCGACGCGCAGCTCGCGGTAACCCTTGCCGGCGGCCCACTTCGCGAGGTCGGTGTAGAGACCCTTGCGCGCGACCACGAGCGGCGCCAGCAGGTCGACCGTCCGGCCGCGGAGATCCTTGAGGATGCGCGCGGCGATGACCTCCGCCGACTGCGGCGCGATCACCGTGTCGCAGTCGGGGCAGTGCTGCGTGCCGAGCTTCATCCACAACAGGCGCAGGAAGTGGTAGGTCTCGGTGAGCGTCGCGACCGTGCTCTTGCGGCCGCCGCGGCTGGTGCGCTGCTCGATGGCGACGGTCGGCGGGATGCCGCGGATCGCGTCGACCTCGGGACGCGAGGCCGGCTGCACGAACTGCCGCGCATAGGCGTTCAAGGATTCGAGATAGCGGCGCTGGCCTTCGTTGAAGAGGATGTCGAAAGCGAGCGTGGATTTGCCCGACCCCGATACGCCCGTCACCACCGTGAAGGCGTCGCGCGGGATGTCGACATCGATGCCGCGCAGGTTGTGCTCGCGGGCGTTGCGCACCGAGATCATGCCGCGCGCAGGGGCCGACGCCGACGCCGACGCCGGCGAGGGCTCGGCGACGGCGAGGGCGGCATCGGCCGTCACGCCGTCCATCGCCGCGCGGTATGCCGCGAGCGCGCGTCCGGTGTGCGAGGTCGGGTGCCGCTCCAACTGCTCGGGCGTGCCGCAGGCGACCACGCTGCCGCCGGCTTCACCGCCTTCGGGTCCGAGGTCCACGATCCACTCGGCCGCGCGGATGACATCGAGGTTGTGCTCGATCACCACCAATGAGTGTCCAGCGTCGAGCAGCCGACGGAACGCGCCGAGCAATCGGGCGATGTCCTCGAAGTGCAGTCCGGTGGTCGGCTCGTCGAACAGGAACAGCTTGCCCTGGGCTGCGTGTCCCGGCGCGTCGGCGGATCCTTTGGTGCGCGCCCGCGTTCCGGGCTGCGCCGATTCCGCGAGATGCCCGGCGAGCTTGAGGCGCTGCGCCTCACCGCCCGACAGCGTCGGTACGGGCTGACCCAGCGCCAGGTAATCGAGCCCGACTTCGGCGAGCGGCGCGAGCCGGGCGGCGAGCTCAGGCACATCCGCGAAGAACTCCAGCGCCTCGGTGACGGTCATGGCGAGCGCGTCGGCGATGCTCGCCTCGCGTCCGCCGGGACCCGGATGCTTCACCTCCAGCGTCTCGGCCCGATAGCGTGTGCCGTTGCACTCGCCGCAGCGCAGGTACACATCGGAGAGGAACTGCATCTCGACATGCTCGAAACCGCTGCCCGAGCAGGACGGGCAGCGACCCGTGCCGGAATTGAAGCTGAAGGTACCCGCGGTCCAGCCGCGCTCGCGTGCTGCGGGCAGCTTGGCGAAACGCTCGCGCAGCGCATCGAAGGCGCCGACATAGCTCGCCGGGTTGGAGCGCGCCGTGCGGCCGATAGGTGTCTGGTCGACGAACACCACATCGCTCAAGGCCTCGGTGCCGCGCAGCGCGCGGTGCGCGCCTGCCGCCTCGGTCGGTCGGCCGAAGCGCTTCAGCAGCGCCGGATGCAGCACATCCTGCACCAGCGTCGACTTGCCCGAGCCGGAGACACCGGTGATGCAGACCAGCCGGCCGAGCGGCAGCCGCACATCGATGTCGCGCAGGTTGTGCTGGCTTGCGCCGTGCACCTCGAGCCATGTGCCGTCCCGTCCCGTAGCGCGCGCCGCGGCGGCCGCGATCTTGCGCGGCGGGGGCAGCCGCACGCTGCGCCGGCCGCTGAGATAGTCGGCGGTCAGCGATCCCGGCGTCGCGAGCACCGCGTCGGGATGCCCCCAAGCGACGATCCGTCCGCCGCGCTCGCCGGCGCCGGGACCGAGATCGAGCAGGCGGTCCGCCTGCTGCATGATCTGCGGGTCGTGCTCGACCACGAGCAACGAATTCCCCGCGTCCCGCAACCGGTGCATCACGCCGATCACGCGCTGCATGTCGCGCGGGTGCAGGCCGATCGACGGCTCATCGAGCACGAACAGGGTGTTCACCAGCGAGGTGCCGAGGGCGGTGGTGAGGTTGATGCGCTGCACCTCGCCGCCCGACAGCGTGCGGGACTGTCGATCGAGCGTGAGATAGCCGAGCCCGACCTCGCAGAGATAGGCGTAGCGGCCGCGGATCTCGCCGAGCAGCAGCCGCGTCGCCTCGTCCGGCACGCCGGGCAGGCGGAGCTCCTCGAAGAACCGGCGACCGCGTTCCAGCGACAGCAGCATGAGGTCGTGGAGGCAGAGGCCGGGCAGGGCGGCGAGCGCCTCCGGGGTCCATTCGACGCCCTGCGGCCGGAACCGTGGCTGATCGCCGAGCGCGGCGTCGGCGAGCGCCGCATCGCCGACGCGCCACAGCAACGAGGCCGTGGCGAGCCGTGCGCCGCCGCAGTGTCCGCAGGGCGTGTAGGCGCGGTACTTCGAGAGCAGCACGCGGATGTGCATCTTGTACGCCTTGGTCTCGAGCCAGGCGAAGAAGCGCTTCACGCCGTACCAGACCGTCTTCGACCATTCGCCCTCACCGTCGATGACCCAGGCGCGCTGCGCGTCGGTGAGGTCGCACCACGGCGTGTCGAGCGGGATGCCGCGCTTGCGCGCATGACGCTCGAGGTCCTGTTGGCATTCGGCGTAGGAAGGCGTCTGCCAGGGGCGTACCGCGCCGCCGCGCAGCGTCTTCGTGCCGTCGGGGATCACGAGACCGTAATCGACGCCGATGATGCGGCCGAAGCCGCGGCAGTGTTCGCAGGCACCGACCGGGGAGTTGAACGAGAACGCAGCCGGCGTCGGGTCGCGATGGGAGATGTCGCAAGGCGCGCAATGCAGGCCGCTCGACCAGTGCCAGGTCTCGGACACGGCAGGGTCGTCGTCGGCGGCCGATGTACCGTCGACCAACGCATGCACATGCAGGCGTCCCTGACCGACGCGCAACGCGGCTTCCAGCGCTTCGGCGAGGCGCGCGGGGTCGGCGTTGCCGGCACGCAGCCGGTCCTGCACCACTTCGAGACGGCTGCGATCGACCTTGCGGATGCGCGTGTAGCCCTGACGCTCGAGCAGAGCACGCACCTCCGTTTCCTTGAAGTTCTTCGGGACCTTGACCTCGAAGCACACGAGCAAGCGCGGATCGCCCGCCGCCGCGGCGCGTCGCAGCAGGTCCTCGCGGATGCTCGCCGGATCGTCGCGCCGCACCGGCGCCGCGCAGCGACGGCAGTGCAGCTGCGAACAGCGCGCGAACAGCAGCTTCAGGTGGTCGTTGAGCTCGGTCATCGTGCCGACCGTCGAGCGCGAGGTGCGCACGGGATTGGTCTGGTCGATGGCGATGGCGGGCGGGATGCCCTCGATGCGGTCGACCGCGGGCTTGTCCATGCGGTCGAGGAACTGCCGCGCGTAGGGCGAGAAGGTCTCGACATAGCGCCGCTGCCCCTCGGCGTACAGCGTGTCGAACACCAGCGACGATTTGCCCGAGCCGGATACGCCGGTCACCACCACCAGCTCGCTGGTCGGGATGTCGAGGTCGAGGTCCTTGAGGTTGTTCTGCCGGGCGCCTCGGACGACGATCGTCTCGCGGGGGGCGTCAGCCATCGTCCTGTGCCAACCGCAGCTGCAACAGCGCGAACAGAGCCGCCTTGCCGGCGGCGGTGGGCGGACGCACGGCGCGCTCGTCCACCGAACAGCCTTCGACCTTCAGGGTCTCCGATGACAGTTCGGCGGCGTTCTCCAAAGAATAGAACCGGAACCAGTCGGCGGGCGGCAGCGGCTCGCCGCCGGCGGCGAGCCGATGGTCGCGATGCGCGAGGTAGTTGCGCGCGGTGTGGTCGATCAGCAGCGGATCGACGCCCGCAGCGGCGCAGGCCTCGCGCCAGTCGGGCACTGCCATGCCGGGCGCGGCCGGGTGGGGGTTCATCGGGGCCATCCTGGCGGAACGGGGGTGAGCGGAGATGATAACAGCGGGGGACAGCGCTCACCTTCAGATGCAGGCTTTGCACAACATCACGCTCGCCGGGCGTAGAATGCCGGCATGTCGGGTCTGAAGCATCGAATGTTGCCTCTGGCCGTCCTCTTGGCCCTCGCGGGCTGCGGTGGTGGAGGAAGCGGTGGCACTCCCACCACGCAAGCCGCTGCGCCCGCGCCGCCCCCGCCGGTAGGGGCGGTGCCGACGCTGCCCGCCACGCCCTTCGGTTACACCGACGCCGCCATCGCCCTGCCGGCGCAGTTCCGCTCGCTCGGCGCCGCGCCTACCCCTCCGGGCGGCGCCCCCGCCCCCCCGGCGCTCGACAACACCCCGGCGGACAACCCCGTCACCAACGCCGGCGCCACGCTCGGCCGCGTGCTGTTCTACGACAAGCGGCTGTCGGTCAACGACACCATCGCCTGCGGTTCCTGCCACCGTCAGGCCAACGGTTTCGACGATCCCGCTCGCTTCAGCGTCGGCTTCCAGGGCGGCCGCACGCCGCGCCACTCGATGGCCCTCGCGAACGCGCGCTACTACACGCGCGGGCGGTTCTTCTGGGACGAGCGCGCCGCCACGCTCGAGGCGCAGGTGCTGCAGCCCATCCAGGACAGCGTCGAGATGGGCATGACGCTGCCGCAGCTGACCGCCAAGCTCGGTGCCGTCGACTTCTACGGCCCGCTCTTCACTGCGGCCTTCGGCGACCCGACGGTCACGAGCGACCGCATCGCGCGGGCGCTGGCGCAGTTCGTGCGCTCGATCGTCTCCTACCGCTCCAAGTTCGACTCGGCGTTCACCAACGGGGCGCCGAACTTCGCGGCTGTATTCACGCCGGCCGAACTGCAAGGGCAGCAGATCTTCACCGGCCGCGGCCGCTGCGCGCAGTGCCACACCTCGGTGGCGCATGCCGGTGACGGCCTGCGCAACAACGGCCTCGACCTCGCGACCGTCGATGCGGGTGCGGGCAACGCGCGCTTCAAGGTGCCCTCGCTGCGCAACATCGCGGTGCGCGCACCCTACATGCACGACGGACGCTTCGCCACGCTGCGCGAGGTCATCGACTTCTACGACAACGGCGTGCAGCCGCACCCCAACCTCGACCCGCGGCTCGTGGGCCCCGGCGGCACGCCGCTGCGGCTCAACCTCACGCCGGCCGAGAAGGACGCGCTCGAGGCGTTCTTGCGCACGCTCACCGACGACGCGCTGCTGACCGACATCAAGTTCTCCGACCCCTTCCCGCGCTGAGCCCGGCTCTGTTCTAATGCCGCGGCCATGGACACGGCCCGCGACCTCACCCGTTACCGCAAGCACTGGGCCTCCCGTTTCGGGACCGCCCCGTTCCTGCCCATGTCGCGCGCCGAGATGGACGCGCTGGGCTGGGATTCCTGCGACATCATCGTGGTGACGGGCGACGCCTATGTCGACCATCCGAGCTTCGGCATGGCGATCGTCGGGCGGCTGCTCGAGTCGCAGGGCTTCCGGGTCGGCATCATCGCCCAGCCCGATTGGCAGAGCGCCGACCCCTTCCGCGAGCTCGGCAAGCCGAACCTCTTCTTCGGCATCACCGCCGGCAACATGGATTCGATGGTCAACCGCTACACCAGCGACCGCCGCATCCGCAGCGATGACGCCTACACGCCGGGCGGCGAGGGCGGTCGCCGTCCCGACCGCTCGGTGATCGTCTACGCGCAGCGCGCGCGCGAGGCCTTCCCGGGCGTGCCCATCGTCATCGGCGGTATCGAGGCGAGTCTGCGCCGCATCGCGCACTTCGATTACTGGTCTGAGAAGGTGCGTCGATCCATCCTGCTCGACGCCAAGGCCGACCTGCTGGTCTACGGCAACGGCGAGCGGCAGATCGTCGACATCGCGCACCGGCTCGCGGCGGGTGAGGCGATCGGCGACATCACGGATCTGCGGGGCACGGCGTTCCTGCGCCGCGCCGTGCCCGAGGGTTGGGTGGAGGTCGACTCGACGCATCTCGATGCGCCGGGACCTTTGAACCCGCCCGTCGACCCCTATGCGATGGACGACAACGGCGGCACGCGCGCGTCGACGGCCGCCAAGACCGCTGACGCGGCGGCCGGCGCTGCGCCCGCCGAGACCTCTGCGGAGACGGTGGTGAAGTTCGTGCGCCGCGTGAAGAGCGTCGACCGCTCACGCAGCGTCATCCGGTTGCCGGCCTACGAACAGGTGGTCGATGACCCCGTGATGTACGCGCATGCCTCGCGCATCCTGCATCTCGAGGCCAACCCCGGCAACGCGCGTGCGCTGGTGCAGCGGCACGGCCTCTCCGAGGTCTGGCTCAACCCGCCGCCCATCCCGCTCACCACCGCGGAGATGGACCATGTCTACGAGCTGCCGTACCAACGGCGGCCGCATCCGGCCTATGGTGACGCCGAGATCCCGGCGTACAAGATGATCCGCTTCTCGATCTCGATCCAGCGCGGCTGCTTCGGCGGCTGCAGCTTCTGCTCGATCACCGAGCACGAGGGCCGCATCATCCAGAGCCGCTCGGAGCGGTCCGTGCTGCGCGAGATCGAGACCGTGCGCGACACGGTCCCCGGTTTCACGGGCGTCATCTCCGACCTCGGCGGCCCGACCGCCAACATGTACCGCCTCGCCTGCAAGAGCCGCGAGATCGAGAGCGCCTGCCGCAAGCCCTCCTGCGTGTTCCCGGGCATCTGCCCGAACCTCAACACCGACCATGCGCCGCTCATCGAGCTCTACCGCAAGGCGCGCGCGCTGCCCGGCATCAAGAAGGTCTTGATCGCTTCCGGCGTGCGCTACGACCTCGCCATCGAGTCGCCGGAGTACGTGAAGGAGCTCGCGCAGCACCATGTCGGCGGCTATCTCAAGATCGCGCCCGAGGCGATCTCCGAGGGCCCGCTCTCGAAGATGATGAAGCCCGGCATCGGCACCTACGACCGCTTCAAGGAACTGTTCGACCGCTACTCGAAGGAAGCCGGCAAGCAGCAGTACCTGATCCCGTATTTCATCGCGGCGCATCCCGGCACCACCGACGAGGACATGCTCGAGCTCGCGCTGTGGCTCAAGAAGAACGGCTTCCGCGCCGACCAGGTGCAGGCCTTCCTGCCCTCGCCGATGGCGACCGCCACCGCGATGTACCACTCGGGCAAGAACCCGCTGCGCCGCGTGACCCGGACCAGCGAAGAGGTCGCCATCCCGCGCGGGCTCAAGGTGCGGCGGCTGCACAAGGCCTTCCTGCGCTACCACGACGCCAACAACTGGCCGCTGCTGCGCGAAGCGCTGCGGCGCATGGGCCGCGCCGACCTCATCGGTCCCGGCAAGCAACATCTCGTACCGCCTTGGCAGCCCGCCGGCACCGGCACGCTCGCCGAAGGCGCGCGTGCGCGCGGTGATGTGCGCAAGCACGGCGGTGCGAGCGCCACGCCGGGCGGCCGCGCTGCGCGGCCGTTCCGCACGCAGCACACGCGGCCGCCGCGAGGGAAATCATGACCGAAGGCCACGAGTTCCGACCGGGTCTGGAGTTCGATGTCGGTGCGTTGGAGCGGCATTTCGCGCTGCATCTGCCGCAGCACGCGGGGCCGTTGCGCGTGCGGCAGTTCTCCGGCGGGCAGTCCAACCCGACCTACCTCGTGGAGTCGTCCGCGGGCAGCGTGGTGCTGCGCCGCAAACCGCCCGGTGTGCTGCTGCCGTCGGCGCATGCGGTCGACCGCGAGCACCGCGTGCTCGCCGCATTGGCGCGGGAAGGCAGCGTGCCGGTGGCCCGTCCGCTCCTGATGTGCGACGACGCCGCCGTCATCGGTACGCCGTTCTATGTGATGGAGCATCTGCAAGGGCGGGTGTTCTGGGACCCGACGCTGCCCGAGCTGCCGCGCGGGTCGCGGCGCACGGTGTTCGAAGCCATGTGCGCGACGCTGGCGACGCTGCACGGCCTCGATCCGGTGGCGCTGGGCCTCGGTGATTTCGGCCGCACCGAGGGCTATGTCGCGCGGCAGGTGGCGCGTTGGTCGAAGCAGTATGTCGGCGACGCCGATGCGGCCGGACGGGTCGACTCCATGGAGCGCGTGATCGACTGGCTGCCGCGCCATGCGCCGGCCACCGAGCCGGCCGCCGCCGCGGTCCACGGCGATTACCGGCTCGACAACCTGATGTTCGCGCCTGATGCGCTTCGGGTCATCGGCGTGCTCGACTGGGAGCTCTCCACGCTCGGCAATCCGCACGCCGACTTCGCCTATCACCTGATGATGTACCGCATGCCGGCGGTGTCGGTGGGCGCGTTGCAGGGACAGGACCTCGAAGCGCTAGGGCTGCCCACCGAAGACGAGTATGTCGCCGCCTACTGCGCGCAGCGCGGTCTGCGCGAGGTGCCCGACCTCGGCTATTACATGGCGTTCTGTCTGTTCCGCATGGCCGGCATCCTGCACGGCATCCGCGGCCGTGTGCAGCGCGGCACAGCGGTGAGCCCGCAGGCCAAGCGTCACGCGGCGGCGGTGGAGATCGTCGCGGACCTCGCCTGGCAGCAGGCGCAGTCGACGGGGTTGCGCTGAACCGACGATGCGTCGGCGTCGCCGCCCGCACTCATGCCGCGCTCAGGGCGTCGTCGCGGGCGGTGTGAACACCACCGTCGAGGCCGGTCGTTCGCGCTGCAGCCGCGCGGCCACCCGCTCCGTCCGCTCCATGGCGCGCAGGGCGTTCTCGCCGGCGAGCTTGCGCAGCTCTGCGTCGGTCCAGCCGCGACGGATCAGCTCCGCGAAGAGCCTCGGGTAGGTCGACACGTCATCGAGGCCTTCGGGCCATGCGTCGTTGCCGTCGAAGTCGCCGCCGATGCCGACATGGTCGATGCCCGCGACGCGGCGGATGTGGTCGATGTGGTCGGCCACCATGGCGATGGTGGTCCTCGGGCGCGGCATCGCCGCGCGGCCCTCGGCCATGATCCGATCCGCCTCTTCGCGCGTGGGCGCCGCCGCGGCGCGGGCGCGCAGCGCCGCCATGTAGGGCTGGGTCACGCGACCGACTTCGCAGTTGATGAAGCCGGCCACGAAGGTGACCATGACGACGCCGCCGTTGCGCGGCATCTCGCGCAGGATGTCGTCGGGGACGTTGCGCGGCACATCGCAGACGCCGCGTGCCGAGGAGTGCGAGAAGATAACCGGCGCTTCGGTGATGCGCAGCGTGTCGGCCATGGTGGATGGCGCGGCATGCGAGAGATCGATCAGCATGCCGAGACGGTTCATCTCGCGCACGACCTCTTCGCCGAACGGCGTGAGGCCGTCATGACGCGCCGGCACCATCGCCGCGGCATCCGCCCAGTCGGTGTGCGCGTTGTGCGTGAGTGCCATGTAGCGCACGCCGAGGTCGTAGTAGGCGCGCAGTGCGCCTAACGAGTTCTCGAGACCGTAGCCGCCTTCCATGCCGAGCATCGAGGCGATGCGTCCGGCACGGTGTGCGGCGCGGATCTCGGCGACCGTGGTCGCGAAGCGGAAGGTGTCCGGGTAGCGCTCGATGATGCGGCGTGCGATCTCGATCTGCTCGAGCTGCGGGCGCGCGAACGGACCGCGTCCCTCACCCGGGATGTAGACCGACCAGAACTGTGCGCCGAGTCCGCCGGCACGCAGCCGCGCGAGGTC
>CANHFH010000039.1 GCA_947459825.1 Pseudomonadota bacterium
ACCTATCCGCTGCCCTGGATCGCGGGCGATGTCTGGTTGCCGGACAGCGAGCCCGACGCCTCGGGCGCGGTGACCGCGCGTCCCGCCGACATCGGCGAGAAGGGCGAGATCGTCATCGCCGCGCCGTTCCCCTATCTGTGCCGCACGCTGTGGGGCGACGAGGGCGGCTTCCGCGTCGAGGGGCGGCGCGTCGTGCGCTCATGGCGCGGCGACCTCGATCGGTTCAAGAAGACCTACTGGGCCCGCTGGCAAGGCCGCCACGCCTACACGCAGGGCGACTTCGCGGTGAAGTACGCCGACGGCGGCTTCTCGCTGCACGGCCGCTCGGACGATGTCATCAACGTCTCGGGCCACCGTCTCGGCACCGAAGAGATCGAAGGCGCGATCCTGCGCGACAAGCAGCTGAACCCGGACTCGCCCGTGGGCAACGTCATCGTGGTCGGTGCGCCGCACGCGCAGAAGGGCCTGACGCCGCTCGCGTTCGTGCGGCCGGCGCCGGGGCGCAAGATCGCGGCCGAGGACCGCCGCCGCCTCATCGAGATCGTGCGCCAGGAGAAGGGCCAGGTCGCGATCCCCGAGGACTTCGTCGAGGTCTCGCAGTTCCCGGAGACGCGCAGCGGCAAGTACATGCGCCGCATGGTGCGCGCCCTCGTCGAGGGCCAGGATGTCGGCGACACCTCGACTCTGCGCAACCCGGAGTCGATCGGCGAACTGCGCCGCGCCATCGCCGACTGGCAGGAACGCCAGCGCGTGGCCGACGAGCAGCAGCTGTTCGAGGACTTCCGCTACTTCCGCGTGCACTACCACGCGCTCGGCGCGCCGCGCCGTCGCAAGGGCGGCAAGCCCGTCGACCGCATCGCGCTCGTCACCATCTCCAACCCGCCGGTCAACGCGCTCAACGAGCGCGCCCTCGACGAGCTCAACATCGTGATCGACCATGTGGCGCGCCGCGAGGATGTGAAGGCGGTGGTGTTCACGGGGCAGGGCAGCTCGGCGTTCGTCGCCGGCGCCGACATCCGCCAGCTGCTCGAGGATGTGCACTCGCTGGAGGAGGCGCTGCCGCTGCCGAACAACGCGCACCTCGCGTTCCGCAAGATCGAGGCGATGGACAAGCCCGTGATCGCCGCCATCAACGGCGTCGCGCTCGGCGGCGGCATGGAGTTCGCGATGGCCTGCCATGTGCGCGTGGCCGAGCCGCTCGCGACCTTCGGTCAGCCCGAGGTCCGTCTCAACCTGCTGCCGGGCTACGGCGGCACGCAAAGATTGCCGCGCCTGCTGGAGCAGGCGGGGCACCCGGCGCCGCTCTCGCGCGCGCTGGAGATCATCATGGGGGGGCGGACGGCCTCGGCGGAGGAGATCCTCGCCGATGGTCTGCTGCAGGCGCTCGCGACCGGCGGCAGCGGCGAGGATGTGGTCAGTCTGGCCACACGCCTCGCCGCGGAGTATGTCGCCGCGCCGCAGGGCCGCAACCTCGTCGCCCGGGCCTTCGCTGCGCGCAAGGCGGCGAACGCCGCGTGGCAGCAGCCAGGCCGCGATGACCTCGATGCCGCGCTCGCCACGCCGCAGGTGCAGGCGCTGCAGACACAGGCGGCCCGTGTCGGCCGCGGGCCGACCGCGGCACGCATCCTCGATGCGGTGCGCAGCGGTTGGACGCAGGGCGTCGCCGCGGGTCTCGCGCGCGAGGCGCAGCTCTTCGCCGAAGCGGTGATCGACCCCGCAGGCGGCAAGGCCGGCATCCGCGCTTTCCTCGACAAGCAGGCCGCGCCGCTGCCGGTGCGTCCGACGGACGCGCCCGAGGCCGCTGACCGCAAGGCCTGCGCGGCGTTGGTGCGCCGCGGCGAACTGCTGCCCGTCGGTGCGCCGTTCTATCCCGGCCTCACACCGATGCCGCGCTGGCAGTACGGCCACGCGGTGACCCGCGATCCCGCCACGGGTGCGCCCGACCACGGCCTGCCCAAAGACAAAGAACGCGAGATCGTGCTGCCGGTGCCCGAGCCCGGCCCCAACGAGGCGGTGGTCTATGTGCTCGCCTCCGAGGTGAACTTCAACGACATCTGGGCCATCACCGGCATCCCGGTGTCGCCGTTCGAGAACCACGACCTCGACCATCAGGTCACCGGTTCCGGCGGCGTCGCGCTGGTCGCGTCGATCGGCAGCGAGGTGAAACGCGAGGGCCGCATCAAGGTGGGCGACCTCGTCACCGTGTATTCCGGACAGAGCGATCTGCTGTCGCCGCTCGCCGCGCGCGACCCGATGTACGCGGGCTTCTCGATCCAGGGCTACGAGACCGACACCGGCAGCCATCAGCAGTTCCTGCT
Organism: Pseudomonadota bacterium; assembly: GCA_947459825.1. GTDB lineage: Bacteria > Pseudomonadota > Gammaproteobacteria > Steroidobacterales > Steroidobacteraceae > UBA964. The sequence continues at coordinate 2,319 of CANHFH010000039.1, forward strand.
CGTACAGGGCCCGCAGCTGCATCCGCTGCCGCCCGATCTCACGCTGGAAGCCGCGGGGTCCTATGTGCTGAACCTCGGCACGGTGGTCCGCGCGCTCTTCACGACGCTCGGCATCGCCTCGGGCCGCACGATCTTCGTCGAAGGCGCCGCCACCGGCACCGGCTTCGAGGCGCTCAAGAGCGCGGCGCGCAATGGTCTCGCCGCCGTCGGCCTCGTCTCGAGCGAGGAGCGTGCGCGCTTCGTGGTCTCGAACGGTGCCGTCGGTGCGCTCAACCGTCGCGACGCGCGCTGGTCAGGAATCTTCACCCCCGTGCCGGAGTCGGCCACCGACATCGCGGCCTGGGAGCACGCCGGTGCGCCGTTGCTCGAGGCGATGCGCGCGCAGACGGGCGGCCGTCTCGCCGACTACGCGGTGTCGCACGCCGGGCAGGAGTCCTTCCCGCGCTCGTTCCAGCTGCTCGCGGAGAACGGCACGCTCACCTTCTACGGCGCGACCAGCGGCTACTGGTTCTCGTTCGTCGGCAAGCCCGGCACCGCATCCCCCGAGGAGATGCTGCGTCGCGCGCGCTTGCGCGCCGGTGAGGCCGTGCTGCTCTACTACGGTGTCGGACCGGGTGTCGGCGACGGCACCATCGGCACCGGCGAGCTACTCGATCCGGTCGGCCTCGAAGCCATCGAGGCCGTGCGTGCCGCGGGCGGCAGGCTCGTGGTCGCCACCATGAGCGATGCGCAGCGCGAGTTCGTGCAGTCGCTCGGCTTCGGTGATGCGGTGCGCGGCGTGGTGTCGCTGGAGGAGATCCGGCGCAAGGAAGGTGCGGACTTCGATTGGCCGCGTGCGCTGCCCGCGATGCCCGATGCCAAGCGCGAGACCGGCCGGTTCAAGGAGTCCGTGCGCCAGTTCCAGGACCGCACCATGAAGCCCTTCGGCAGCGCGATCGGTCGATGGCTGCGCTCCGGCGACAACCCGCGTGGCTACCCGGACCTCATCATCGAGCGCGCGGGCCACGATGCGCTCGCGGCCTCGACCTCGCTGGTCAAGCCCTTCACCGGCCGCGTCGTGTACTGCGAACCGATGCAGGGTCGACGCTACACCTTCTACGCGCCGCAGGTCTGGATGCGGCAGCGACGGATCATCATGCCCACCGCCACCATCGCCGGCACGCACCTCTGCAACGCCTACGAGGTCGCGCGCATGAACGACATGATCGCCGCAGGCCAGCTCGAGGTGAGCGCGCCGACCGTGGTGCCTTGGCAGGACCTGCCGAAAGCGCACCAGGCGATGTGGGACAACACCCATGCCGGCGCCAACTATGTGGTCAACCATGCGCTGCCCCGCACCGGGCTGCGCAGCCGCGACGAACTGTTCCAGGAGTGGGGAGCGCGCCGATGACGCCCAAGAAGCCTGCGAGCCGCAAGAGAACGGCTGCGCCCAAAGATAAAGCCGTCAAGGCCACCCCCAAGACCCGCGTCAAGGCGGCTGCTCCGGCGATCGCCGCTCCGAAGGGCGCCGCCGTGCGCAAGCCGGCACGCAAGGTCGCCGCCGCCGTGAAGGCCTCCACGACCGTCATGCGCCCTGGCCGCTTGATCGGCAAGGTCGCCATCGTCACCGGTGCCGCGGGCGGTATCGGTCAGGTGATCGCACGCCGCTATCTCGAGGAAGGCGCCAAGGTGGTGCTGACCGGACGCAACCCGGACAAGCTCGACGCCCTGCGCGAGTCGTTGCTCAAGGCGACGGGCGCGAGCCCCGGCGATGCGATGACGATCGCCTTCGACGCCGCGGACCCCGGTCAGGCGCGTTTCGGCATCGACGCCGTCATCCGCCAGTACGGTCGCATCGACATCCTGGTCAACAACGCCGGCTCCGCAGGCCCCAAGCAACCCATCTTCGAGCAGCCGTTGACGCGTGAAGAGCTGGATGCCCAGCGCGCCGCCGGGTCGACCGACACGGAGACCGTGCGCGACGCCGCGGGCAACCTGCTCGGTCTCGCCTGGAACATGGTGCGCGCCGCCGCGCCGCATCTCGGCCGCGGCTCGAGCGTCATCAACGTCTCGACCATCTTCTCGCGCACCAAGTACTACGGCCGATCCGCGTATGTCATGCCGAAGGCGGCGCTGAACGCGCTCTCCAAGCAGCTCGCGCTGCAGCTCGGCGCCAAGGGCATCCGCGTCAACACCGTCTATCCCGGCCCGATCGAGGGCCCGCGCATCCGCAACGTGTTCAGCGCCATGGACAAGGTGCGCAACACGCCGCAGGGCACCACAACCAACGACTTCCTGTCGGTGATGGCGCTGTCGCGCCGCGACGAGACCTCCGGCGAGGACTACACCTTCCCGACCATCGACGATGTCGCCAACTCCATCGTGTTCCTCGGCAGCGACGAGTCGCGTGCCTTCAGCGCACAGGGCTTCGAGGTCACCAACGGCATGCAGGTGCCGCATGAGTCGCGCTCGACCTGGGCTTCGCGTCCGGAGCTGCGCACCGTGGACGGCACCGGATCGACGGTGCTGGTCGCCGCAGGCGATCAGGTCGCCGACGCGCTCGCCATCGCGCGTGCGAAGGCCGGCTGCGGCGCACAGGTCATCCTCGGCCTCGGCTCCGAGGAGTCGGTCGAGGCCGCGCGTGCAGCGCTGCGTGACGGCGATGCCGACGCGCGCATCCGACCGGAGCTCTTCGACCGTCGGCGTCCGGAGACGCTCGAGCAGGCCCTGCAGACCATCACCAAGGACCAGCCGTTGCACGGCGCCATCGTGCTGCCGGCCTTCGGCACCTGGCGTTTCCACGCACCGCTCGCCGAGGCGAGCGATTCCGATGTCGACGCTTTCCTCGGTGCCGAGCTCACCGGCGCGCTCGCGGTCGCGCGCGCGCTGTCGCGGCTGTGGCGCCAGCGCTCGAAGCCCGATTCCTGGCTGCGCGTCATCTACATGTCGAACGGCTCCGACGGCGCCGGCAATGTCTACGCCGATATCCTGCGCGCCGGTCTCGAGCAGCTGATCCGCGTGTGGCGCGACGAGAGCGAAGTGCAGTGGCGCGCCGGAGTCCGTCCGGTGGCCACCTGGTCGAACCAGGTCGTACGCTGGGGCAACGAGGAGGACCACAGCCTCGCGTTCGCGGCCAACCAGGGCGCGCGGCTGCTCTTCACCAAGCGCCGCGTACCGCAGGTCAACCTGTATGTGCCGGCGACTTTGGTCGACGCCACCGGTTCGGCGCGACCCGACTTCGGCTGGATCGAATCCTTGATGGGCCTGCATCTCGGCAAGTGCGTGCTGGTGACGGGCGGTTCCGCCGGCATCGGCGGCCAGCTCGCCCGGCTGCTCGCGGTCTCCGGTGCGCGCGTGATGCTCGCGGCGCGCCGTGAAGGGCCGCTCAAGGAGCTGCGCGACGAGATCGTGCGCGAGCTCGAGGAGATCGGCTACAACCGCGCCAAGGAGCGCGTGCGCCTGCTCGCCGACATCGATGTGGCCGATGAAACGGCGTTGGCGAAGTCGGTCGCCGCGACGATCGAGGCCTTCGGCCGCATCGACTACCTCATCAACAACGCCGGTGTCGCCGGCGCCGAGCAGATGGCGGTGGACATCCTGCCCGAGGACTGGCGCAACACGCTGAACGCCAACCTCACCTCGAACTACTCCCTCATCGAGAAGGTCGTGCCGCTCATGAAGCGGCAGGGGTCGGGCTACATCCTCAATGTCAGCTCCTACTTCGGCGGCGAGAAGTACATCGCCGTGCCCTATCCGAACCGCTCGGACTATGCGGTGTCGAAGGCGGGGCAGCGTGCGCTGGTCGAGAACCTCGCGCGCTTCGTGGGCCCCGAGATCCAGATCAACGCGATCGCGCCCGGACCCGTCGAGGGCCAGCGCCTCAAGGGCAAGGACGGCAAGGCCGGGCTCTTCAACCGCCGCGCCAAGCTGATCCTCGAGAACAAGCGCCTGAACCAGGTCCACGGCGCGCTGCTGCGCGCGTTCGCGGCCGGCGTCACGGTCGACGAGGCGCTTGCCGCGCTGGCCGCGAACGACGTCGGCTTGCTCGCCGCAGAGGGCGTGCCGACGCCGCTGCGCGAGGTGAGCGCGCGCATCAAGGGCGAGGCCCACGCCAAGGAGGAGGCGACGCACTCGTCGCTGCATTTCGTGCTGACCCGCACCATGGCCGTGCGGCTCATCGCGCGGCTGCGCAACGGTTGTCTGCTGCCCGACGCCGCGCAACGCGACCGCGCCGAGCGCTGGGCGCAGGACCTGCCCGAGCCGCCGGAGCCGTTCGTGGATCCGGCGCGCATCGCCGAGGAGTCCAACCGCATCCGTGACGGCGTCATCGGCATGCTGCACCTGCACCGCATGCCGACCGAGACCGATGTCGCGCTGGCGACGGTGTTCTTCATGGCCGACCGCGCCATCTCCGGCGAGACCTTCGAGCCCTCGGGCGGTCTGCAGCAGGAGCGCACCATCACCGAGCGCGAGCTGTTCGGTCGCGCCAAGCCGGAGCGGGTGCGGCGCATGGAAGGCGAGACCGTGTGGCTCATCGGCGAGCACATGACCGAGCCGCTGGCGGCCGTCTCCAAGCTTTTCCTCGCCGAGGGACATGTGGGCAGCATCGTCGTCATGACGCGCAGCGCCGAAGCGGGCGCGCGGCTGAAGACCTCGCTCGGTCGGGCACTCGGCCACGACCGCGTGTCCTACCTCACGATCGAGGACGACGCGCTCGAAGCGCGGATGGACGAGGCCTATGCGCTGGGCGGCGCACCGGCGGCCGTCATCTCGACGCCGTTCGCGCCCATCCCCCAGGCGCTGTTCGGCGTCGCCGGCAAGGACCATCTCGATGCGGCGGGGTTCGCCGGTCTCGTCGAGACCAACCTCACGCACCACTTCCGTGTGGCGCGCAAGGTGTCGCTGTTCCAGGGCGCACGGCTGATCCTCGTGTCGCCGGATGTGCCGGTGGGCGGCACGCTGCCGCAGTTCGCGATGGCGAACTTCGTCAAGACGACGCTGCACGCCTTCACGGCGACGCTAGGCGTCGAGAACGAACGCCTGCCGACATCGGTGCCGGTGAACCAGGTCAACCTCACGCGCCGCATGCGCAGCGAGGAGCCGCGCGACGCCGCCGAGCAGGCCGAGGAATACCAGCGTTTCGCGCATGCCGTGCTGCTCGCCGCCGCGCCGATCGTCGAGGCCCAGGAGAGCCGCTACCGCGCGCGCATCTACCGCGGTCTCGCGATCACGGTGTAGGCCGAGGTGCGCTCTCGGCCGTGGCAAGCCACGGCCGCGGCGGTATCATCCGCGCATGCGTCTCGAAGTCGTCCCGGTCACGCCGTTCCAGCAGAACTGCTCGGTGCTGTGGTGCGAGGCCACGCGCCGCGCGGCCGTCGTCGACCCGGGCGGTGAGCTGCCGCGGGTGCTGGCGGTTCTCGAGCGCCACGGGCTCACGCTCGAGAAGATCCTCGTCACCCACGCGCATCTCGACCACGCGGGCGCCACCGCGGAGCTCGCGCGGCGCGCGGGCGTCCCCATCGAGGGGCCGCATGAGGGCGATCTGTTCTGGATCGAGCAGATGCCCGCCCAGTCGAAGATGTTCGGCTTCCCACCCGCCGAGGCGTTCACGCCCGACCGCTGGCTGCATCAAGGCGACCGGGTCACGGTGGGCGAGCTCGAGTTCGAGGTGCTGCATTGCCCGGGGCACACGCCGGGCCATGTGGTGTTCTTCCAGCGTGCGGCGCGCTACGCCATCGTCGGTGATGTGATCTTCGCGGGGTCGATCGGCCGCACCGATTTCCCGCGCGGCGACCATGCGCAGCTGCTGGCGTCGATCCGCGAGCGGCTGTTCCCGCTCGGCGATGATGTGACCTTCCTGCCGGGCCACGGCCCGACCTCGACCTTCGGCGAGGAGCGGCGCAGCAACCCCTTCGTCGCGGACCGCTTGTTCGCGCGTCGCTAGATTCGCCCGCAGCGCGGGGCGCCGCGCACGGCGCGCGCGCGACGCGAGCGTCTCAGGGCCCGAACACCTCGGGGCCGTAGAGCGGCGGCGTCGGCAGCTGCGTGGTCGGGATGTAGTGGTCGACGAGCAGCGCCACGAACAGCCACATGAGATAGGTGATCGAGAAGCGGAACACCTTCATCGGCAGCTCCGCGCGCTCGGTCATCTTGAGCTGGAACGCGTAGTAGAGGAACCGTGCGTTCAGCACCAGCACGGCGGCGAGGTAGACGAGGCCGCTCATGCGAACGATCCAGGGCATGAGCGTCACCAGCACCAGCAACACCGTGTAGAGCAGCACCTGCAGGCGCGTGTAGGCCACGCCATGGGTCACGGGCAGCATCGGGATGCCGGCCTGCGCGTACTCGTCCTTGCGCGCGATGGCGAGCGCCCAGAAATGCGGCGGCGTCCAGATGAAGATGATGAGGAACAGCAGCAGCGCGTTCGGGTCGATGGAGTTGGTGACCGCCGCCCAACCGAGCACCGGCGGCGCCGCACCCGCCGCGCCGCCGATGACGATGTTCTGCGAGGTCGCGCGCTTGAGGTAGACGGTGTAGATGACCGCGTAGCCGATCAGCGACGCGAAGGTCAGCACCGCGGTCAGCGGGTTGACGAGGAACCACAGCACCAGCATCGAGAGCACGCCGAGCACGCCCGCGAAGAGGAGCGCCTGCTTCGCCTCGAGGCCGCCGGTCGGCAGCGGGCGGCTGCGTGTGCGCGACATCTGCTCGTCGATGCGGCGGTCGAGCACATGGTTGATGGCGGCGGCGCAGCTGGCCGCGAGCGCGATGCCGAGGTTGCCCCAGACGAGCGCGGCGAACGGCGGCCAGCCCGGACTCGCGAGCAGCGTGCCGACGATCGCCGTGAACACGATCAGCGCCACGACCTTCGGCTTGGTGAGCTCGTAGTAGAGCGTCCACCGCGGCCGCGCGCGTGCGGCGGCCGCGGAGGTGGATGCGGGCGATGCCGGGGGTGCGGACTCGGTGGGGACGGTCAACTCAGGCCTCGCGCAGCCGCCGGTTGAGCACCAGCAGCGCCATGATGAGCAGCGCGGCACCGGCGTTGTGCGCGGTGGCGAGCCAGAGCGGGAAGGCTTTGAGGATCATCGCGAAGGCGATCAGCAACTGCAGACCGAGCGCGCCCGCGGCCCAGTACCCCGCATTGCGCACCAGCGCGGTCGGCGCGTTGCGTATCGCGAGCCAGGCGGCGAACAGCACCGCGAGCGTGGCGACGATCGCGCCCAGCCGATGGGTGAAGTGGATCGCGACCCGCGCGGGATGCTCGAGCACGCCGCCCGTGTAGTTGATGTCGAGGCCGCGCCAGAGCACGAAGGCCTCGGAGAAGTCCATCTTGTCCGGCCACCACTCGCCCTGACAGGTGGGCAGGTCCGGACAGGCCACGGCCGCGTAGTTGGTGCTGGTCCAGCCGCCGAGCAGGGTCTGCATGCCGACGACGATGGTGGCGACGATGGCTGCGCGGCGGGCGCCGTCGAGAACCGCGATGCGCGTCGCACCCGCGGCCGGCCGCACCAGCTGCGTGGTGCGCCGCATCTTGAGCCACAGCCAGAAGAGCAGCGAGAGCGTGGTCAACCCGCCTGCCAGATGCAGCACCACCACGGTGGGCTTCACGAGCCACCAGACGGTGAACGCACCGAGGATGCCTTGGAAGACGACCGTGGCGAGCAGCACCACAGCGTATACGGGGCTCATCGGGCGCTCGCGCCGGTAGGCGATGGCGATCGCGGCGATCAGCACGATGATGAAGCCGAGCACCGTGGCGGCGTAACGGTGGATCATCTCGCGCCAGGCCTTGCCGGAATCGTATTCCCAGCCCGGCGAGTAGGACTCGATCTTGCCTTCGTTCTTCTCGGCGCCGGCCGGCGTGACATGGCCGTAGCAGCCCGGCCAGTCCGGGCATCCGAGGCCCGCGTCGGTGAGGCGCACCCAGGCGCCGAGGATGATCACCACCAGGCACAGCAGCACGCCCGTGAGCGCGAGGCGGCGCAGCATGACGGCACCGGCGGGGACGGTGGAGGCGGGGGAGGATGTCGTCGTGGTGTCTGTCATGGATCTCAACCGATGTGCGACAGCTTCAACAATTTCTCGAGGTCGGACTTCAGGCCCTTCGGGTTCAGGGCCACGTCGAAGCGCATCATGAGGTTGCCGAGCGGGTCGACGATGTACAGGAACTGGCGTCCGGGCGTGCGCGGGAACTCGCCGAGCCAGGTCTTCGCGGCGGGGTCGTCGGGCGTGACGATGCGCAGGCCGGGGTGTTCCTGGTCGAGGAAAGCGCGGTCGCAGCAGTTCGCTTCGGCGAGGAACACGCGCTGCACGCGGTCCATGTCCTCGGCGAGCAGCAGGCGCGTCTGGCGCATCGTCCAGAGCGCCTGACGGCAATCCGCGGCGCAGGCGCCGTCACCGACATAGACCAGCGTCCACTTGCCGCGCAGCGTATCGGCGGCGGGCAGCGGCCGCGCCGGCGTGATCAGTTCGCCGTTGTTGGTGCTGCCGGCGGGACGCCAACCGCCGGCGTAGTAGAGCCAGAACGCGCCCGCGAGCGGCAGGAAGAACAGCGCCGCGAGCCCGACCAACGCGCTGCGCCCGCGGTGGGTCTGCGCCGCGGATGCTGCGGGCGGCGTCCCGATGGGCGGGGTTCCGGTGGGTGTCGTAGCGTTGTCCGGCGTCGTCATGTGTCGGCCCTTGTCCTGAGGTTCATCTTCACGAACAACACCAGCAGCAGCACCCCGAAACTCCACCACTGCACGGCGTAGGAGATGTTCTGCTCCGGTCCCTTCACGAACGGCCGCCAGTCGCGCCGGTAGCCCGCAGGCGCCGACGCGTCGAGCAGCAGCACCCGCGGCTCCAAGGACCGACCGCCCAAAGACGCCGCGAGTTCCGACGGCTGCGGAAAACTCGTCACGCGCGGCCACGCCCCCGATAGCGCCGGCGCCGCACGGCCGCTCGCGAGCCCCGCCGTCGGCAGATCGTCCAACCTGCCGCGCAGCGTCACCGCGCCCGGCACCAGCCCCGTCGCCACCTCGGGCAGACGGTCGCGTCGGCCCTCGAACGGCAACCAACCGCGGTTCACCAGCAACCATCGACCATCGGCGAGCCGCAGCGGCGTCAGCACCTCGTAGCCGGCGCGCCCGTCGCGGGTGCGGTTGTCGAGCAGGAACTGCCGCGCGGCGTCCCACTCGCCCGTCACCGACACCACCGCGTAGCGCGGCAGCGTCGCCGTGCCGCGCGCCCCGAGCGGCTGCGCCTGCACCGCACCGGCTGCGAAGCCGCGCGCCAGCGCCTCCTTCTGCTCGCCGCGGCTCCACTGCCAGCGGCCGAGCGAGATGAACACCGCCAGCAGCAGCACCGTCACCGCCGTCATCGTCCACGACGGCGCGAAAACCCGGCGGCCGACGACGATGCGCAGCGCCACTGCCCTATACTACCCGCGCCATGGACATCTTCCGCACCCTCGTCGCCGTCGTGATGATCGGCATCCTGCTGAGCCTCGGCTCGGCGCTGTACCACCTGATGACCGACAAGGGAGACTCCAAGAAGATGGTCCGAGCGCTCACCGTGCGCGTCGGTCTTTCGGTGGCCCTGTTCCTGCTGCTGATGGCCGCCTGGGCCGCCGGCATCATCCAGCCGCTCGGCACCGGTCCGCGCTGAGCGTCGCGCGCCGCGAGGCGGCACCGCGCGGAGGCGCGGGCCGCTCCGCCGCCGTCACACCCAGTAGACGAAGACGAACAGTCCCAGCCAGACCACGTCCACGAAGTGCCAGTACCACGCGACCGCTTCGAAACCGAAGTGGCGTTGCGGCGTGAAGTGGCCCTTCATGGTGCGGAACCAGACCACGAGCAGCATGATCGCGCCGAGCGTCACATGCAGGCCGTGGAAGCCCGTCAGCATGAAGAAGGTCGAACCGTAGATGCCGGTCGAGAGCTGCAGGCCGAGGTCGCGGTAGGCGTGGATGTACTCCCACGACTGCACGCCGACGAAGATGAAGCCGAGGAGGATGGTCACTCCCAGGAAGATGTTGAGGATGCGGCGGTTCCCTTCCTTGATCGCGTGGTGCGCGATGGTGAGGGTCACGCCCGACAGCAGCAGGATGGCGGTGTTGATCGCCGGCAGGCCGAAGGCCGGGATGGTCTCGAAGCTGCCGTCGTCGCGGGGGCCGAGCGCCATCGGTCCGTTGGTGGGCCAGCCGGCGCTGTAGTCCTTCCAGAGCAGCAGGCTGTTGAAGATCTTGACGCCTTCGCCGCCGGCCCAGGGCACGGACAGCTGCCGCGCGTAGAACAACGCGCCGAAGAACGCGGCGAAGAACATCACCTCGGAGAAGATGAACCACAACATCCCCATGCGGAACGAGCGGTCGACCTGCATGTTGTACATGCCCTTCTGGTGCTCGTTGATGACGACCGCGAACCAGCCGACGAAGAGGCCGATCAGCATCAGCGTGCCGATCGCGAAGATCCAGGGCCCGTACCACTCGTTGAGCCAGCCGCAGAGGCCGATCATGAACACGAACAGCGTCGCCGAGCCGTAGATCGGCCACGGGCTCTCGTGGGGCACGTAGTACTTGTCGGCGGGATGGTCGGTAGCGTGGGCGTTGGCCATGGCGTCAGTCCTTCAGCGCGGCGACCCGCGTCGAGTTGTCGTAGAACACGTAGGAAAGGGTGATCCGGTCGAGGCTCTTCGGCAGGTTCGGGTCGACGACGAAGCGCACGGGCATCACGCGCTCCTCGCCTTTCGCGAAGTTCTGGGGCACGAAGCAGAAACACTCGGTCTTGCGGAAGAAAGCGGTGGCCAGGCCCGGCGCGACGGCGGGGATGGCCTGCGCGACGGTGTCGCGGCCGGTGAGGTTGTGGGCGACATAGTCGACCTGGTACAGCCGGCCGGGGTGCACCTTCATCTCGGCGATCTTGGGGCGGAACTCCCAGCTGCCGACGGACGGGAGGTCGGCGACGAACTCCACCGTGACGAGCCGGGAGTCGTCGGGCGTGAGCTGCTGTTGCACATCCGCGGCCTCGACGAGGTCCTTCTTGTTGCCGAAGCCCGTGACCTCGCAGAGCACCTCGTAGAGCGGCACCAGCGCGAAGCCGAAGCCGAACGCGCCCAACGCGAAGCCGAGCAGCTTCAGCGTGAGGCGCGTGTTGGCGCGCGCGGTGTCCTGCGGGTTGTCCTGCGGGTTGTTGTGCGGCGTGTCCATGTCAGCTGCGGTACCCCAGCACGGCCATCAGGATGAACGACGCATAGAAGGCCAACGCCACCAACCCGAGGAGGATGGCGCTGCGCTTCACGCGTTTGGCGCGATCGGCGTCCATCAGTGCATCACGCCCTTGGTGACGACCTCGCGCGACGGCGGCGTCTCCCAGCTGTGGTACGGGGCGGGCGTCGGCAGCTCCCACTCGAGGCCGTGCGCACCTTCCCACGGACGCTGCGGCGCGGGCGCGCCCTTGCGGACCGCGCTCCAGACCACGTACACGAACAGCAGCTGCGAGAAGCCGAAGATGAAGGCGCCGATCGACGACACCATGTTCCAGTCGGCGAACTGCGTGGAGTAGTCCGGGATGCGGCGCGGCATGCCGGCGAGGCCGAGGAAGTGCTGCGGGAAGAACAGCACGTTCACGCCGATGGTCGACAGCCAGAAGTGCAGCTTGCCGATCCGTTCGTCGTACATCTTGCCGCTCCACTTCGGCAGCCAGTAGTAGACGCCCGCCATGATGGCGAACACCGCGCCCGGCACCAGCACATAGTGGAAGTGCGCGACCACGAAGTAGCTGTCGTGGTACTGGAAGTCGGCCGGAACGATCGCGAGCATCAGGCCCGAGAAGCCGCCGAGGGTGAAGAGGAACAGGAACGCCAGCGCGAACAGCATCGGGGTCTCGAAGCTGATCGAGCCCTTCCACATGGTCGCGCACCAGTTGAAGACCTTCACGCCCGTCGGCACGGCGATGAGCATCGTCGAGAGCATGAAGAACAGCTGGCCGGCGAGCGGCATGCCCACCGTGAACATGTGGTGCGCCCAGACGATGAACGACAGGAAGGCGATGGAAGCCGTGGCGTAGACCATCGACTCGTAGCCGAACAGCGGCTTGCGCGAGAAGGTCGGGATGATCTCGGACACCACTCCGAAGGCCGGCAGGATGAGGATGTAGACCTCGGGGTGACCGAAGAACCAGAAGATGTGCTGGAACATCACCGGATCGCCGCCGCCCGCGGCGGTGAAGAAGGCGGTGCCGAAGAAGTGGTCCGTGAGCAGCATGGTGACCGCGCCCGCGAGCACCGGCATCACCGCGATGAGCAGGTAGGCTGTGATCAGCCAGGTCCAGCAGAAGAGCGGCATGTTGAGCAGGCCCATCCCCGGGGCGCGCATGTTCATGATCGTGACGACCACGTTGATGGCGCCGAGGATCGAAGAGATGCCCATGAGGTGGATCGCGAAGATGGTCAGCGGGAAGCTGTCGCCGGCCTGCAACGACAGCGGCGGGTAGAGCGTCCAGCCGCCCGCAGGCGCGCCGCCCGGGACGAACAGCGTGAGCAGCAGCAGCGTGAACGCGAACGGCAGCAGCCAGAAGCTGAAGTTGTTGAGGCGCGGCAGCGCCATGTCGGGCGCGCCGACCTGCATCGGCACCATCCAGTTGGCGAGGCCCGTCCAGGCCGGCATCACGGCGCCGAAGATCATCAGCAGCGCGTGCATGGTGGTCATGGAGTTGAAGAAGCCCGGGTCGACGAACTGCAGACCGGGCTGGAAGAGCTCGAGGCGGATGACGAGGGCCATCGCGCCGCCCAGGAAGAACAGCACGCAGGCGAACACCAGGTACATCGTGCCGATGTCCTTGTGGTTGGTCGCGTAGAGCCAACGCTTCAGGCCTTGCGGCTTGTGGTCGTGGGCGTCGTGGGCGTGGTCGTGGGTCGCGGTGTTGGCCATGTTCTTCAGCTCTCTGTGCGGAATTCTTCGGTGGTCTTGCGGACGGCTCAGCCGGCCGGCGCGGCAGGCGCCGCGGCGGCGACGGGCGGCATCGCGTCGGTGGCGGTGTCGGTGGGCGCGGCTTCGGCCGCCGCCGGTGCGGCGGGGGCCTTCTGCTGCGCCAGCCACTGCGCGTACTCGGCCTTGGTCACGACCTTGACCACCACCGGCATGAAGCCGTGGTCGCGGCCGCAGAGCTCGGCGCACTGGCCGCGGTAGATGCCGGTCTTGCCCTTGTCGACCTTGAACCACAATTCATTGACGTTGCCCGGGATGGCGTCCTTCTTCATGCCGAAGGCCGGCACCCACCAGGCGTGGATGACATCCTGCGCCGTGAGCAGCACGCGCACCTTGGTGTCCTCGGGGACGACCAGCGGGTTGTCGACATCGAGCAGGTAGTCGGGGACGGACTTCGGGTCGATGCCGGACTGCAGCTGGCGGGCCTCGTCGCTCGAGCGCGCGAGCGTCGAGAAGAACTTCACGTCCTGGCCCAGGTATTCGTAGTGCCACTTCCACTGGTAGCCCGTGACCTTGATGCTGAGCTCGGTGCCGCGGGTGTCCTCGATGGCGATGAGCGTGCGTGTGGCCGGGATGGCCATCAGCACCAGGATGAAGACCGGGATCACCGTCCAGATGATCTCCGCCTTGGTGCTGTGCACCATCGTGACATCCGGCTTGGCGCCCTGCGATTTGCGGAACTTCACCAGCGACCAGATCATCCAGCCGAACACGAACACGCCGATCGCGACGCACCACCAGAAGATGGTCATGTGCAGCGCGTGGATGTCGCGCGACAGCGGCGTGACGCCCTCCGTCATGTTGATGTTGCTCCACTCGGCGCGGGCGGCGGGGGCCAGCGCGGCGACGGCGAGGAGGGCGAGGGAGCCGAGGGCGGTGCGGATGTTGCGGGTCATCGTGCGTCCAGTCGTGTGTTCAAAGATCGAGGTCGCGGCGCCCGCAGACCTGGACGGACCCGTCAGACGGGACCGCCGGGAGACAGCGGGGGGGATTCTTCGAAGCGCCCGATCAGTTGCCTGAGCCTCTGCGCGAGTCCGAGCCGTTCCTGTTCGTTGAGGAACGACCCGATCTCGTGCCGGCGCCCGTGCGATTCGACGGTCAGTCGAGTCGGCTGCAGCGGAGAACCCCCACCGCGGATTCTAACTTGTGCCCAGTGTCGCGGGAACACGACGCGGTCATGCCGTGGCGGGATGCAGTCCTCGATCTCGATGTCCTGCTCGGTGATGGTGATGACCTGGATGTGGTGCCGCCGGGCCATGCTGTCGCGCAGCGCCCACCACAACAGGCCGAGTTCGAGCCCGGCGAACGGCAGGATCGGCCAGTAGCCCATGAGGCTGAGGGGCAGGGCGATGGACAGCGAGGCGACGCAGGCGCTGGCGAAGAACCAACGGGCGCCGCGGGGGCTCAGCGAGCAGTTCGGGGTGATTTCGATGCGGGTGGAGGCGGGCACCCGCGGATTATCCCTTAAAGAGTGCAAATTCCAGTTTTTTCAGTCACTTGCGCTCAGGCGATGAGTGTCAACTTGTCCACCAGGCGGTCGAAAAGAGTGGAGCCGGCGGTGGCGAGGGCGGCGGGCGGGTC
>CANHFH010000040.1 GCA_947459825.1 Pseudomonadota bacterium
CCGGGTGAAGGGCCGAGCCCCGAGGCGCAGCGCACCGGTTTCTTCGATCTGCGCCTGCACGGGGTCACGGCGGACGGCAAGGCGCTGCGCGCCAAGGTCACGGGCGACCGCGATCCGGGCTACGGCTCGACCGCGCGCATGCTGCTGCAGGCCGCCGCCTGCCTCGCCACCGACACGCCCAAGGACGCCTTGCCGGGTGGGTTCTGGACGCCGGCGACGGCGTTCGGCGACCGGATCGTCGAGCGGCTCGAGGCCCGCGCGGGGCTGGCGTTCAAGGTTGAAGAGGGCGGCTGAGCCGACCCTCGCACGGCGCCGCTGCGCCGCGTCATGGCGCTCACATCTCCGGCCGCGCCTGGTCGCGCGGCGTGATGGCGCAGTTGCCGAGCATCCATTTCATGTTGATGGCGATGCGCTCGGCGTCCGGGTCGGTGAAGGCGTAGCCGTGCTCCTTGACGCTGCCGTCGGGCAGCCGCTCCATCACCGAGAGCACCAGCGAGTTGCGGTTGAAGTAGTCGTTGGCCTCGTTGAGCACATGCCAGGTCACCGAGCGCAGGTAGATGCCGATCTCGCGCGCGGCGAGTCCGCGCTCCGGATGCGCACCGGACTTGACCCAGTGCATGCCGCCCTTGTCGTGCAGCAGGATGTGGTCGAAGCGCTCGAAGGGGATGTCGACGCCGCCACCGACGCCGGGCACATCGATGTAGCAATGGAAGAACCGCGCGCGCTCGAGCCAGAACGGCTCGCCCGAGGCGACGCCGGTTATCCGCTTGCCGGTCTTGGTCACATATTTGTGGTCGTGGAAGAACAGCGCCGAGCGCGAGATCTCGATGGCGTTGTCGGTGTAGACCTGCTGGCCGTCCCACTCGAAACGGCAGGACTTCGTGCCCTGCACGCCGCGGAACTGGTCGGCGCGCCGCTTGAAGAAGTAGTCGCAGCCCTCGGTGCGCCGCAGGTCCTGCGGGCGCAGCGTCGCGAGCTCGGCGGCGGTGATCTCGCCCTGCATGCGCAGGTACTGGCGCATCGTCACCTCGTCGCTGGCCGGCCCTGCCTCGAGGGTGGCGAGGCGGTGGCTCGTCGTCACGCCCTCTGCGCCCTGCGTGCGGTTGACCCACAGGAACACATGCCGACCGAACGCGGGCGCCTCGACGCGCGTGATCGTGGTCGACATCCGCGGATGGCGGTCGTCGGCGGCGAGCTTGCGGCGCCCGTCGAAGTAGTTCTGGTTGGCATTGTCGTAGGTGCCGGGGAGCAGCTCCGCCATGATGCGCAGGTTGCGCTCGCCGGCGGTGGAGTCCTGGCCCTGGGCGAGGGCGGGCTGGGTCAGCGCCGCCGCGGCCGCGAAGCAGACGAGGGCGAGGAGGCGGTGCAGCCTCGGGCGATGGATGTCCATCGCGGCATCATGCCGCGCCGGGGCGCGGTCGGGGAAGCGTGCTCGGGGAAGATGGTGCCCGGGAGAGGACTCGAACCTCCACGGTGTTACCCGCTAGTACCTGAAACTAGTGCGTCTACCAATTCCGCCACCCGGGCAGGGAGGGGGCGCGGAATGGTAGCAGCACCGCCCATCCTGTCAACGCGTCATCCGACTTGTGCCGGTCGGCATGCCTCTGGGACGATGCCGGCATGAAGAACCGTTCCAGCAAAGGCGGCGACCGCAAAGGCGGACGCAGGCCGCAACGCTCCGCCGAGAAGACCCGCAAGACCCCGCCCAAGGGTCGCCACGGCGGTCCACAGCTCACCCGCCGCCCCTCGGGCAGCATGGAGGGCGTGGTCAGCCCGCACCGCTCGGGCTTCGGCTTCGTGAAGGTCGAAGGGCAGGAGCAGAACGTCTTCCTGCCGCCGCCGCAGATGGCGGGCCTCACCGCCGGCGACCGCGTCCGGATGCGGGTGCGTGAGGACGCGACCGGGCGTCTTTCCGGCGAGGTCGAGGCGGTGCTAGCGCGCGGCGTCAGCGCCTTCCTGGGCACGCTGGAGGCCGTGGGCCGCACGCTGTTCGTGCATGCCGTCGACCGTCGCCTGAACCTGCGCTGCCTCGTGCCGCCCGGCAAGGCGGACGGAGGTCGTCCCGGCGACTGGGTGATCGCCCGCGTCGTCCGCTACCCGGATGGTCACAACGGCGCCACCGCGGAGGTGCTCCGCAAGCTCGACCCCGACCGTCCGCTCGAGATGGCCTGCGAGAGCGCCATCGCCCGTCATGGCCTGCCGGTCGACTTCCCCGGCGAGGCGCTGGTGGAGGCCGAGCGTTACGGCGAGCGGGTCGACCCGCGCGAGTCGCGCGGCCGCGTCGACCTGCGCGAGATGCCGCTCGTCACCATCGACGGCGCCGATGCGCGCGACTTCGACGACGCGGTCTACGCCGAACCGCATCCGCGCGGCTTCCGGTTGGTCGTCGCGATCGCCGATGTGAGCCACTATGTACGCATCGGCACGGCGCTCGACGCGGCCGCGCGCGAACGCGGCACCTCGGTGTATTTCCCGCAGCGCGTGCTGCCGATGCTGCCGACCGCGCTCTCCAATCATCTCTGTTCGCTCGAGCCCGAGGTCGACCGCCTCTGCTTCGCCGCCGACATGGTCGTCACCAAGGGCGGCGTGCTGCTGGAGCAGCGCTTCTACCCGGCGGTGATGTGCAGCCATCGGCGTCTCACCTACGACCAGGCCTACGCCGCGCTCTTCGAGGGCGATGCGGCGGCGCGCAAGGCGCTCGGCCCGCTGCTGCCGAAGCTCGCGCCGCTCGTCGATCTCTACAAGGCGCTGCTCAAGGCGCGGCATCGCCGCGGTGCGCTCGACTTCGAGAGCGCCGAGCCGTATTACGAGTTCGACGCCGCGCAGCGCGTGCGCGCCATCCACCAATACGCCCGCAACGAAGCGCACAAGCTCATCGAGGAGTGCATGATCCTCGCGAACGTCGCCGCGGCGCGTGCGCTCAAGGAGGCGCGTGCGGGCGGCCTCTACCGCATCCACGGTACGCCCGAAGAGAAACGCCTCGACACGCTGCTCTCGGCGCTGGCCGCGCTCGGCATCGAGGTCGACCTGCCCGAGCAGGTGCAGCCGCGCGACCTGCGCCGCGTCACCGAGCGGCTCGGCAAGTCGCCCGACCGGCCGTTCGTCGAGTCGCTGGTGGTGCGCGCCATGCCGCAGGCGCTCTACGAGCCGCTCAACATCGGGCACTTCGGGCTCGCGCTCGGCGAGTACGCGCATTTCACCTCGCCGATCCGCCGCTACCCCGACCTCGTCGTGCATCGCGCGCTCAAGGCCGTGCTCGACCCGCGGGATGCCAGCGGCCGGCGCCACACCGAACCCGAGCTCGCGACGCTCGGGCCCGAGCTCTCCAAGCTCGAACGGCGCGCCGACGAGGCCGACCGCTCGGTCGACACCTTCCTCAAATGCAGCTATCTGCGTGAGCGCTTGGGTCAGGTGTTCGAAGGACTGATCACCACGGTGATGGAGTACGGCTGCTTCGTGCAGCTGCGCGGCATCGGCATCGACGGTCTGCTGCGGCTCGATGCGATGCGCGACGATGACTATGTGCAGGAGCGCGGTGGCCACGCCTGGGTGGGCCAGCGCAGCAAGCGTCGCCTCGCCATCGGCACGGCGGTGCGCGTCGTGGTCACCAACGCCAATCCGGTCGAGGGCCTCATCGACCTCGAACTCGCGCCATGAGCCGACGGCGATGAGCGGAACGGAGTGGATGCACGGCCTGCACGCGGTGCAGGCGCTGCTCGAGCGCGACCCGCAGCGCGTGCTGCGGCTGCTCGTCGCGCGCGGCCGCGAGGATGCCCGCATGACCGCGCTGCTAGCCGCCGCCGCGCGTGCGCAGCGCCCGGTCGAGCGTGTGGATGCCGCTCGGTTGGAGAAGCTCGCGGTCGAGGGCGTCCATCAGGGCGTCGTGGCCGAGGTCCGTCCGTTGCCGACTTGGGACGAGGACCGTCTCACGACGGAGCTCGGGCGCTTGCAGCAGGCGGCGGAGGAGGGCGGTGCGCCGTTCCGGCCGCTGCTTCTGGTGCTCGACGGTGTGCAGGACCCGCACAACCTCGGTGCTTGTCTGCGCACCGCCGATGCCTGCGGCGCGCTCGCCGTCGTCATCCCGCGCGACCGGGCCGCGCAGCTCAACGCCACGGTCCGCAAGGTCGCGGCGGGCGCCGCCGAGACCACGCCGGTGGTGGTGGTCACCAATCTCGCGCGCTGCCTGCGCGACCTCAAGGACGCCGGCCTCTGGGTCGTGGGCGCCGCGGGCGAGGCCTCGCAGGCCGCAGCCCAAGCCGACCTCTCGGGTCCGGTCGCCCTCGTCATGGGCGCCGAGGGGACGGGCCTGCGTCAGCTCACCCGTCAGCACTGCGATGTGATGGTCCGGCTGCCCTCGCTCGGCGCCGTCGAGAGCCTCAATGTCTCGGTCGCCGCCGGCATGCTGCTCTACGAGGCCGTGCGCCAGCGGGGCGGCTAGGGCGTTACGGCCGGGGCGGGGCGGTCGGCTTGCCCGTGACCCGCCGTTTGGCTATAGTCCGCGCCCCCATTTGGGGACTTCCTTGCCGCACCGGACCTGCTTCTCCGGGCGGCTTTCATCCACAAGGAGACGACATGAGGCACTATGAGATCGTGTTTCTGGTCCATCCGGACCAGAGCGAGCAGGTTCCGGCCATGCTCGAACGCTACAAGTCGATGATCACCACGGGCGGCGGACAGATCCACCGCGTCGAGGACTGGGGTCGTCGTCAGCTGACCTTCCCGATCGCGAAGGTCCACAAGGCGCACTACATCCTGCTGAACATCGAGACCGACCAGAAGACCCTGGCCGAGCTCACCGGTGCGTTCCGTTTCAGCGACGCGGTGCTGCGGCACCTCGTCGTCAAGATGGACGGCCCGGTCACCGAGCCTTCGCCGATGGCGCGTGCCGATGAGGACGAGCTCGGTGGCGAGGGTGTCGACCGTCCGCGCCGTGGGCGCCGTGACGACTCCGACGATGACGTGGCCGGCGACGCCGCCTGAGCCGCAAGCGAGAGGACACGCACATGAGAGACAAGCAAGGCGGCGGTGGCCGCTTCACCCGTCGCAAGAAGTTCTGCCGCTTCACCGCGGACGACGTCAAGCAGATCGACTACAAGGATCTGGCGACGCTCAAGGGTTACATCACCGAGACCGGCAAGATCGTGCCGAGCCGCATCACCGGCACGCGTTCGTTCTACCAGCGCCAGCTCGCCGTGGCCGTGCGCCGCGCGCGTTACCTCGCGCTGCTGCCGTACACCGACCAGCACTGACCGGGGGCACGCCATGGATGTCATCCTGCTGACCAAGGTCGCCAACCTCGGCGACATCGGCGACCGTGTGAAGGTCAAGTCCGGCTACGGCCGCAATTTCCTGCTGCCCGAGGGCAAGGCCACGCTCGCGACCCCCGCGAACGTCGCCAAGTTCGAGGCGCGCCGCTCTGAGCTCGAGAAGATCGCCAAGGACCAGCTCTCCGCCGCGCAGGGCCGTGCCGCTGCGCTCGAGGGCTTCACGCTGCGCATCTCCGCCAAGGCGGGCAACGAGGGCAAGCTGTTCGGCTCCGTCGGAACCACCGACATCGCCGAGGCCTGCACCGCGCAGGGTCATAAGGTCGAGCGCTCGGAAGTGCGCCTGCCCAACGGCCCGATCCGCACCGTCGGCGACCATCAGGTCGTGCTGCATCTGCACACCGACATCGACGTGCAGCTGCCGGTCACGATCAGCGCCGAGGACTGACGCCCCGTGAGCGCGCGCGGCGGAGACGTTCGCACGCCGCCGCACTCCATCGAGGCGGAGCAGGCCGTGTTGGGCGGCCTGCTGCTCGACGCCCGCGCCTGGGACGACGTCGCTGACATGCTCAGCGACGTCGATTTCTACCGGCCCGACCATCGCCTCATCTACGAGGCCATCGGTCTCGTCGCGGCGGGCGGCAAGCCCGCCGACGCCGTCACCGTCAGCGGCCAGCTCGAGCGCAACGGCAAGCTCGCCGACGCCGGCGGGCTCGCCTATCTCGGCGCGCTGGTGCGCGACACGCCCACCGCCGCCAATGTCCGCGCCTACGCCTCCATCGTCCGCGAGCGCTCGCTCTTGCGCCAGCTGCTGCAGGCCGGCGCCGACATCGCGGCCTCGGTGTTCAACAACGAGGGCGAGACCGCGCGCGATCTCGTCGAGATGGCCGAATCCAAGGTCTTCGCCATCGCCGAGCAGGGCGCGGGCGGAAAGCGCGACGGCGCGCTGTCGGTGCAGTCGCTCATGCCGGCGCTCATCGACCAGATCGACGAGTGGCACAACAACCCGAACGGCCTGCGCGGCCTGCCGACCGGCTTCGACGAGTTCGACCGCAAGACCGGTGGTCTGCGCCCCGGCGACCTCGTGGTCGTCGCAGGTCGCCCCTCGATGGGCAAGACCACCTTCGCGGTGAACATGGCCGAGTACGCCGCGCTCAAGGGCGATGTGAAGGCCTCGGTCGCGATCTTCTCCATGGAGATGCCCTCCGAGCAGCTGATGACCCGCATGCTGTCCTCGGTCGGCCGGGTGAGCCTCGGCGACATCCGCAGCGGCCGCATCGGCGACGACGACTGGCCGCGCATCACCGGCGCGGCGGGGCAGCTGTCCGAGGCCAAGATCTTCATCGACGAGACGCCGGCGCTGACGCCGACGCAGCTGCGCGCCCGTGCGCGCCGCGTGTCCCGCGAGCACGGGCTCGGGCTCGTGGTCGTCGACTACCTGCAGCTCATGCAGGTGCCGGGCAACAAGGAGAACCGCGCCACCGAGATCGCCGAGATCTCGCGCAGCCTCAAGGCGCTCGCCAAGGAGTTGCGCGTGCCGGTCATCGCGCTCTCGCAGCTCAACCGCGGCGTCGAGCAGCGCGTCGACAAGAAGCCGGTGATGTCCGACCTGCGCGAGTGCGTGCCGGGCGATACCTTGGTCTGCCTCACGGATGGGTCCCGCGTCCCGATCCGCGAACTCGTGGGTCGGCAGCCCGAAGTCTGGGCCTTGGACGAGCGACGGCGATTGATCGCCGCGAAGTCCGATCTCGTCTGGTCGGTCGGTATGCGCGCGTTGCGCCGTGTGCATCTGGCGAGCGGTCGCAGCCTGCGCGCCACCGGCGCGCATCGTGTGCTCACCGGCGCCGGTTGGAAGACCCTCGACGACCTCGCGCCGGGCGACCGGATGGCGTTGGCGCACCGGCTGCCCGGTCCGACGGCGACTGCGGAGGATGCGCCCGCAGCCGATTGGCCGGATCACGCGTTGGTGCTGCTCGGTCACCTCGTGGGCGATGGCAGCTACCTGAAGGGTCAGCCGATGCGCTATACCACGGCGTCGCAGGCCAACAGCGACGCCGTGCGTGCGGCAGCGGAAGCCTTCGGCTGCACCGTGTCGCGCCACGAGGGGCGCGGCAACTGGCATCAGCTCGTGATCTCGGGCAACGGTGACCGTTGGCACCCGGCAGGCGTGGGTGCCTGGCTGCGGGGGCTCGGCATCTTCGGGCAGCGCTCCCACGAGAAGCATCTGCCGCCGTCCGTGTTCCGGCTGTCGGACGAGCGGCTCGCGCTCCTGCTGCGCCACCTCTGGGCGACCGACGGTTGCATCAGTCTTCGCGGAGCGGGCAGCCGTGGCGCGTCGCGCATCTACTTCAGCACCTGCAGCCGACTCCTCGCCGACGATGTCGCGGCGTTGCTGCTGCGCTTCGGCATCGTGGCCCGTCTGCGCACCACCAACCCTTCCAAGGGTCGCCCGGTGCATTCGGTCGATGTCAGCGGTGCGCGCGACCAACTGCAGTTCCTCGATGCCACAGGTGCGTTCGGTCCGCGTGAGGCGCCGGCGCTCGCGCTGCGGGAGCGGTTGCGGTCGATCGTCGCCAACTCCAACGTCGATACCCTGCCCGCGGAGGTCATGGCGGAGACGCGCGCGGAGATGAGGCGGCAAGGCGTGACCACCCGTGCCATGGCCGCGATGCGCGGCACATCCTATGGCGGTAGCAGCCATTTCGCTTTCGCGCCGTCGCGCGAGACGCTCGCGGACTACGCGCGGCTGCTCGATTCGGAGGCGCTGCGCGCCCATGTCGACGCTGACGTGTTCTGGGATCGTGTGGTCGCGGTCGATCCGCCCGGCGAGGAGCTCGAAGAGGTCTTCGACCTCACGGTGCCGGGTCCTGCGAACTGGCTTGCCGACGGCATCGTCAGCCACAACTCGGGCGCGATCGAGCAGGACGCGGACATGATCCTGCTGATCTACCGCGAAGAGGTGTACGACAAGAACACCACCAAGAAGGGCATGGCGGAGATCGACCTCGCCAAGCACCGCAACGGTGAGACCGGCACCTTCGTGCTCACCTTCCAGGGCCAGTATTCGCGCTTCGTGAACTACGCGCCCGACTCCTACGCCGAGGGCGTGCTGCGCTAGCGCGGCGCGCGGCGTCCTGGCCATCCGCGCCCTCATCGACCTCGCTGCGCTGCGCGCGAACTTCGCGCTGCTGCGCCGCGCTGCGCCCGGTGCGCGGGCGATGGCCGTCGTGAAGGCCGACGCCTACGGTCACGGCGCAGCGCGGGTCGCCGCGGCGCTCGACGACGCCGACGGTTACGCGGTCGCGCGCCTCGGCGAGGCGCTCGCGCTGCGCGCGGCCGGCATCGATAAGCCCATCCTGCTGCTCGAGGGCGTGTTCTCCGCCGAAGAACTCGCGCAGGCGCTCGCCGCCCGCATCGACCTCGCGGTGCATGATCCCTCGCAGGTCGAGCTGCTCGAGCAGGCCGACGCGTCGGGCGCGGTCATCTGGCTGCAGGTCGACACCGGCATGAACCGGCTCGGGTTCCGGCCCGAGCAGGCGCTCGCCGTCCGAGCGCGGTTGCTGGCGGCGCGCGGTGCGCCGCGCGAACTGCGCCTCATGACCCATCTCGCGCGCGCCGACGAGACGGATACGGCGCCGACGGCGGCGCAGACCGCGCGCTTCGATTCTTTGGTCGCCGAGTGGGCCGCGACCGCGGGTGCGCCGCCGGTCACCAGCATCGGCAACTCCGCCGGCACGCTGCGCGGCAGCGCAGCGCAGGGTGCGACACAGGGCGACTGGATCCGGCCCGGCATCGCGCTCTACGGCGCTTCGCCGCTCGCGGACCGCGCCGCAGCGGAGCTCGGGCTCAGCCCGGTGATGACGCTGGAGACCGCGGTGATCGCCCTGCGCGATGTCCCGCCGGGCGAGGGTGTGGGTTACGGTGCGACCTGGCGGGCCACGCGCCCATCACGCATCGCGATCCTCGCCGCCGGTTACGCCGACGGCGTGCCGCGGCATCTGCCTTCCGGTGCGCCGGTGCTCATCGGCAGACGGCGCGCGCCTCTCGCGGGCCGCGTCTCGATGGACATGATCGCGGTGGATGTGACGGACCTGCCGTCGGTCGCGGTGGGCGAGCGCGCAGTGCTGTGGGGCGAAGGGCTACCGGTCGATGAGGTCGCCGCGCGAGCGGGGACGATCGCCTACGAACTCTTCTGCAGGGTCGCGCCGCGCGTGCCGCGCGTGGAGCGCTGAGCGACCGACGACCGGGAGGGTCGGCTCAGCCCAGCCGGGCGAGGGCGACCGAGATGTTGTCGCGGCCGCCGTATTCGTTCGCTTGGGCCACCAGGAGCTCGGTCGCCGCAGCCAGCGAGGCGCTGGAGCGGATGATCGCCACGATCTCCTCGTCCTCCACCATGTTGGTGAGACCGTCGGAGCAGAGCAGGTAGACATCGCCCGCCGCGGGCGTGTGCGCGGCCGAGTCGATCACCACATCCGGGTCGGTGCCGAGCGCGCGCGACAGGACATTCTTCCGCGTCGAGGCCCGCGCCTGGGCGGGCGTCAGGATGCCGCGGTCGACGAGGTCCTGGACCTGGCTGTGGTCGCGGGTGAGCGACTCGATGACGCCGTCCCGCAGCCGGTAGAGCCGCGAGTCGCCGACATGGGCGACGACGAGGCGGGTGGGGCGCAGCCAGACTGCGACCACGGTGGTGCCCATGCCGGAGCGCTCGTAGTCCTCACCGGCGGCGTCGTAGATCGCTTGGTTGGCCTGCCGGACGGCCGCGACCAGCCGCTCGTCAGCCTCGCCCGTCGAGCCCTGCATCGCGCCGATCACGCCCTCGATGGCCATACGGCTCGCGACATCGCCGGCGTTGTGGCCGCCCATGCCGTCCGCGACCACCAGCAGGCCGGATCTGGCGTCGACTGTGACGCTGTCCTCGTTGCGGGCGCGCACGCGGCCGATGTCGGTGCGCCACGCGTACTCGACCCCCGGCGCTGTCAAAAAATTCGTCATCAAACATATTCTACAGCGGTTGGGGAGCCATTATCCTGCGTGTCTGCACAGAAATCGCCTACTGCGTCACGATGCGGTCAGGTGCGTGCTAGCATCCGGCGCGTCATGGGCCGCAGCAAGACCGCTTTCGTCTGCCGTTCCTGCGGCGCGGAATCGCCCCGTTGGCAGGGTCAGTGCGCCCAATGCGGCGAGTGGAACACCCTCGAGGACGCCGGCTCGGGCGCCTCGCGGACGGCAGGGCGAGGGTCCCGCGCCCCAGCCGCGCGTGCGGTCGCCCTGCTCGGGGCCGGTGCCGACCCGGGCATCGGTCCAGGCGACCATCCGTCTTCAGCCTCGGCAGCGCCTGCCGGCCGTACCCCCTCCGGCTCGGCCGAGCTCGACCGGGTGCTCGGCGGAGGCATCGTCGCCGGCAGCGTCACGCTGTTGGGCGGCGACCCCGGGATCGGCAAGTCGACGCTGCTGCTGCAGGTGGCGGCGCAGGTCGCGGCCGGGACGCCCGTGCTCTACGCCACCGGTGAGGAGTCCGCGGCCCAGGTCGGCGCGCGTGCCGCGCGCCTCGGCCTTGCGCCCGGCGGACTGCAGATCGCACCGGAAGCCGAATTGCCCCGCATCCTGACGGCAGCGCGCGAGATGCGCGTCGGGTTGCTCGTCATCGACTCCATCCAGACGGTGTTCTCGCCGGACCTGGAGGCGGGCGCCGGCGGTGTCGCGCAGCTGCGCGAGTGCGCCGCGGTGCTGGTCCGTTTCGCCAAGGACAGCGGCACGCCGGTGTTCATCATCGGCCATGTCACGCGCGAGGGCACGATCGCTGGACCGAAGGTCCTCGAGCACCTCGTCGATACCGTGCTCTATTTCGAGAGCGACGCCGGATCGCGTCACCGCATCGTGCGCGCCACCAAGAACCGCTTCGGTCCGGTCGGCGAGCTCGCGTTCTTCGCCATGATGGAGACGGGCCTGCGCGAGGTCGCGAACCCCTCGGCGATCTTCCTCGCGCGCCCCTCGACCATCGCGCCCGGCAGCCTCGTCACCGTCGCGCGCGAGGGCGGGCGGCCTCTGCTGGTCGAGATCCAGGGTCTCGTCGACCCCATGCGTTTCGGCAACCCGCGGCGCGTCGCGCAAGGGCTCGATGCCACGCGGCTCGCGATGCTGCTCGCCGTGCTGCACCGCCACGGCGGCTTGTCGCTGCAGGACCACGATGTGTTCGCCAATGTGGTGGGCGGGCTCGCGCTGCGCGAGACCGCGAGCGATCTGCCGCTGTTGCTGACGCTGGCATCGAGCCTGCGCGACCGTCCGCTGCCTGCGACGCTGGTCGCGTTCGGTGAGGTCGGGCTGACGGGCGAGGTGCGCCCGGTGGCCTACGGCGAGGAGCGGCTGCGCGAGGCCGCGAAGCAGGGCTTCCGGCAGGCGCTGGTGGCCGAGGACAACCTGCCGCGCAAGCCCATCGAGGGGCTCACCGTGCGCGGCGTCTCAAGGCTTGCCGACGCGGTCGACTACGCCTTCGGTTGATCCGGACGCGTGCTGCGGCCCGCGCACGCGCACCGTCCGCACCGTGTTGTCGGCGATCTGCAGCACCTCGAACTGCATCCCGTCGATGCGCAGCACCGTGCCTGCGGTGGGGATGTTCTCCAGCCGCTCGAGCAGCAGCCCGTTCAAGGTCTTCGGGCCGTCGGTCGGCAGCGACCAGCCGAGCCGACGGTTGAGGTCGCGGATGCTGGCGCCGGCGTTGATGATCAGCGCGCCCGAGGTCTCGCGGTGCACATCGCGCTGCGTCATCGTCCCGGGGTCGGAGGTGAACTCGCCGACGATCTCCTCGAGGATGTCCTCGAGCGTCACGAGCCCGAGCACATCGCCGTACTCGTCCACCACGAAGGCCATGCGGCGCCGGTCGCGCTGGAAGTTCGCGAGCTGCACCGTGAGCGGCGTGCTCTCGGGCACATAGTACGGCTCGCGCTGCCGCGCGACCTCTTCGAGCCGCTCGCGGTCGAGCGAGCCGCGCGCGAGCTCCTGCGCGACGCGCTTCATGTGCAGCAGGCCGACCATGTCCTCGATGCCGCCGCGGTAGACGGGCAGCCGCGTGTGCGGTGTCTGCCGCAGCTGATCCAAGATCCGCTCCCACTCGTCATCGAGGTCGATGCCGGCGATGTCCTGACGCGGGATCATGATGTCGTCGACCGTGATGCGCTCGAGGTCGATGATGCCGAGCAGCATCTGCTGGTGGCTGCGCGGGATCATCACGCCCGCTTCCGCGACCACCGTGCGCAGCTCCTCGCGCGACAGCGTGGTCTGTTGGGTGCTGCGGTCGACCGTGACACCGATCAGCCGCAGCGCGCCGTTGGTCACCCAGCTGATGGCGTAGACGATCGGCCGCAGCAGCCACTGCAGGCCCGTGTACACATAGGACGATGTGGTGGCGAGCAGCCGCGGGTGCAGCGCGCCGTAGGTCTTGGGACCCACTTCGCAGAAGATCAGCATCACGAGGGTCAGCACTCCTGCGCCCACCGCGATCCACTCATCGCCGTAGAGACGCAGCACGATGACCGTGACCAGCATCGCGGCGAAGTTGTTGACGAGGTTGTTGCCGAGCAGGATGAGGCCGATCAGACGGTCGGGGCGCTCGAGCAGGCGCTCGGCGAGGATCGCGCCCCGGTGGCCGGCGTTGGCCATGGTGCGCAGCTGGTAGCGGTTGAAGCTCATCAGCGCCGTCTCGGTGCCCGAGAAGAAAGCGGAGAGGCCGAGGCATAGGGCCAGAAGCCCCAACAGGACCGGGAGCGGGATGTCACTCACGCGTATAATCATGCGGTGTTCGAAAACCTGAGTCAAAAACTCGCCCGGACCGTGCAGAACCTGCGCGGCAAGGGGCGCATCAGCGAGGACAACATCGCCGAGACCCTGCGCGAAGTGCGCATGGCGCTGATCGAAGCGGATGTGGCCCTGCCGGTCATCAAGACCTTCATCGATGGGGTCAGGGCCAAGGCCCAAGGCGCCGAGGTCGCGACCAGCCTCACCCCGGGGCAGGTCTTCGTCTCCATCCTGCACCGCGAGCTCGTGGAGCTCATGGGCGGCCCGCAGGAGGGTTTCGAGCTGCGGGCCCAACCCCCCTATGTGGTGCTGCTCGCGGGCCTGCAGGGCGCGGGCAAGACCACCACGGCCGCCAAGCTCGCCCGCTGGTTGATCGAATCGCGCCGCAAGAAGGTGCTGCTGGTCAGCACCGATGTGCGCCGCCCGGCGGCGATCCTGCAGCTGCAGCGCCTCGCCGAGCAGGTCGGCGCGGGCTTCCATCCGGCCGACCCGGGCGACGATCCGGTCGCCATCGCGCGTACCGCGCTCGAGTCGGCGCGCAGCGGCGTGTACGACGTGTTGATCGTCGACACCGCGGGCCGTCTGCACATCGACGGTGAGTTGATGGACGAGGCGAAAGCCATCGACCGCGCGGTCGGCGCGCACGAGCGTCTGTTCGTGGTCGATGCGATGGCCGGCCAGGATGCGCTCAAGTCGGCGAGCGCCTTCGGCGCGGCGCTCGATCTCACCGGCATCATCCTCACCAAGGCCGACGGCGATGCGCGCGGCGGCGCGGCGCTCTCCGTGCGGCAGGTCACCGGCAAACCCATCGTTTTCCTGGGCGTCGGCGAGAAGACCGACGCGCTGCAGCCCTTCGACCCCGAGCGCATGGCCGGCCGCATCCTCGGCATGGGCGATGTGGTCGCGCTCGTCGAGCAGGTGCAGGGCAAGGTCGATGCGGCCGAAGCCGAGCGCCTCGCAAAGAAAGTCGTCTCGGGCGAGCGCTTCGACTTCTACGACCTGCGCGGCCAGCTGCAGCAGTTGCAGGGCATGGGCGGTCTCGGCGCCTTGATGGACAAGCTCCCGGCGCAGTTCCAGCGCGGCGGGATGCCGGCCGACCAGGGCGATGTACAGCTGCGCCGCCAGATCGCCATCATCAACTCCATGACCCATCGGGAGCGCCGTCGCCCGGAGGTCATCGACGGCTCGCGCCGCCGCCGCATCGCCGCGGGGTCCGGGACCCAGGTCCAGGATGTCAACCGGCTGCTCAAGCAGTTCACCGAGATGCAGCGGATGATGAAGTCCATGAAGGGCGGCAAGCTGCGGCGGATGCTGGGTGCCTTCAAGGGCGGCCTGCCGCCGGGCGGGATGCCCCCGGGTGGACTGCCGCCGGGGTTCGGAGGGCGCTGAGCGGCGCTTGGCCGGGCTTGGCCGGGCTCGGTCGGGGTCAGCCCGGGCGTGCCCCGGGGCGACCTCAAATCGCTTCCATCAAGTCCCTGATTTCTGTAGACTCCGCGCTCTTTTTCGGCCCTGACCTAAGGACATACCGGGCATATGGTGACGATCCGTTTGACGCGCCGCGGCGCCAAGAATTCTCCGTTCTATCACGTGGTGGTGACCGACAGCCGCAAGCGGCAGGGCGGTCTCAGCCTCGAAAACGTGGGCTTTTTCAATCCCGTGGCCCGCAAGAGCGAGCCGCGCCTGAAGCTGGACCTCGCGCGCATCGAGCACTGGCTGAGCAAGGGTGCGCAGCAGTCCGACCGCGTGAAGTCGCTGGTCAGCGACTACCGCAAGCAGGCTGCGCAGGCTTCGGCCTGACGGACGACGGTCTGACGGACGGGACCCTGACCGACGGCGGATGGGTCGAGTTGGGCCGCCTCGGGCGGCCCCAAGGACTCAAGGGCTGGATGCACCTCGAGTCCTGGACAGACCCCCCGGCGGCGTTGTTCGACTACCCCGGCTGGCAGCTGCGGACCCCCTCGGGGGCGCGCACAGCGGCGGTGGTGGCGGACTTCCGGACCGGGTCGGGCGGGATGACCGTCCGGCTGGAGGGGGTGGAGACACGCGAGCAGGCCGAACCCTGGGTCGGCTGCCGCATCGAGGTGTCACGGGAGGCTTTGCCGCCCACGGCACCGGGAGAGCACTACCGGCACGACCTCTTGGGGTTCCGGGTGTGCAACCTCGAGGGCGCCGACTTCGGCGTGCTCGAGCGCTTCGAGGACCTGCCGGCGAGCGCCGTCATGGTCGTGAAGGGCGAGCGCGAGCGCTGGGTGCCGGTGACGGCCCAGCACCTGCGCCAGATCGACCCGGCGGCTCGCCGCATCGTGGTCGATTGGCCCGAGGATTTTTGATGCGCCCGGCGCGGCGCCGCGGAGGTGGACCATGCGCATAGCCGTGGTCACGCTCTTCCCCGGCCTGATGCAGGGCGCGCTCGAGCACGGCGTGCTCGGCCGCGCGCAGGCGCGGGGGCTCGCCGCGGTCGGTTGCGTCGACCCACGGCAGTACGCCGGGGACGCGCACCGGACGGTGGACGACCGCCCGTATGGCGGGGGTCCGGGCATGGTGGGTACACCGCCGCCCTGGGCGCAGGCGATCGACGCCGCGCGCGGGCAGGTCGGGCCCGACGCGCCACGGATCCACCTGTCCGCGCAGGGCGAGCGGTTCGATGAAGGCATGGCGCGGGAACTCGCGGCCATGCCGGGATTCGTGCTGGTGGCGAGCCGTTATGAAGGGCTCGACCAGCGGGTGATCGATGACCGCATCGATCGCGAACTGTCGATCGGGGACTATGTGCTCTCCGGCGGCGAGTTCGCGGCGTTGGTGGTCATCGATGCGGTGGTGAGGCTGCTGCCCGGCGTGCTCGGCGACGAGCGCTCGAGCGAGCAGGAGTCCTACACCGCAGGCAGGCTCGATTGGCCGCACTACACGCGGCCGGTCGACTGGGAAGGCCGGGCGGTGCCGAAGGTGCTGCAAGGCGGCGACCACGCCGCCATCCGGCGCTGGCGCCTGAAGCAGGCGGTCGGCCGCACATATCTGCGGCGGCCCGATCTGCTGCAGGACGCGCCGCAAGGCGCAGGTTTGGGCAGGGCGCTCTCCGAAGAGGAGCGCGCACTTTTGAATGAATTTCTCGCCGAGCGAGAGGAAGAAGGAAATGGCCAACGTAATCGCTGAGATGGAATCCCGCCGCATCGTCCGCCAGTTGCCGGACTTCAAGCCGGGCGACACCGTGGTCGTCAATGTGAAGGTGGTCGAAGGCGACCGCGAGCGCGTGCAGGCGTACGAAGGCGTCGTCATCGCGCGCAGCAACCGCGGCTTCAACTCCTCGTTCACCGTGCGCAAGATCTCGCACGGCGAGGGCGTCGAGCGCACCTTCCAGTCGCACAGCCCGACCATCGCCGATGTCACGGTGAAGCGTCGCGGCAATGTCCGCCGCGCGAAGCTCTACTACCTGCGCGACCTGTCGGGCAAGGCTGCGCGCATCGAAGAGAAGGTCTGACCCGATCAGGTACGGAGGCGGGCATGCCCGCAGGAGTGCGTTCGTGAGAAAGTTCTTCGGCGGTCTGTTCCGTGGTCTCGATGGGCTGCGCAAGGTGCTCCACCTGCTGCTGCTGCTCGTCATCTTCGGCTTCATCTTCGGTGCCATGGGGGCCTCGGGCGGGGGCATGAAGGCGCCGTCCGATGCGGCGCTCGTGCTGCGCCCCGAGGGCGAGATCGTCGAGCA
>CANHFH010000041.1 GCA_947459825.1 Pseudomonadota bacterium
CGCGCATGCACCTCGTCCCAGAGCCAGGCGAGCGACTGGCGGCGGCGGCGCTCGGCGAACTCTCCCGAGGCCTCGCGCAGACGGCGGAACTCGCCCACCGTGTCCCAGAACGCGTCGATGCCCTCGCCGGTCGCCGCGCTCGTGCGCAGCACGCGCACCTGCCAGCGCGCGGCGTCGCCGTGCTCCGGCGGGCCGCCCGCGCGCAGCACGCGCAACGCGCCCGCAACCTGCGCCTCGGCGCGCAGCGCGGCATCGGCGTCGAGGTCGGCCTTGTTGATGACCACGAGGTCGGCGAGCTCCATGATGCCTTTCTTCATGGCCTGCAGGTCGTCGCCTGCGTTCGGCAGCTGCAGGAGCACGAAGATGTCGGTCATGCCGGCGACCGCGGTCTCGGACTGGCCGACGCCGACCGTCTCGACGATCACCACATCATGGCCGGCGGCCTCGCAGACCAGCATCGCCTCGCGGGTGCGTTCGGCGACGCCGCCGAGCGCGCCCGAGGACGGACTCGGCCGGATGTAGGCGCGCTCGGTCGCCGACAGGCGTTCCATGCGCGTCTTGTCGCCGAGGATAGAACCGCCGGACACGCCCGACGACGGATCCACCGCGAGCACCGCCACGCGGTGGCCGCGCTCCACGAGGGACATGCCGAGCGTCTCGATGAACGTCGACTTGCCGACGCCCGGCACGCCCGAGATGCCGATGCGCAGCGCCCGGCCGGTGGCGGGCAACAAAGAATCGAGCAGCGCGTCGGCGCGTCGCCGGTGGTCGGCGCGCGTCGATTCGAGCAGCGTGATCGCCTTGGCGATGGCGCGGCGGTCGCCCTCGCGCACGCCCGCCGCGAGCGCGGCGTCGGCGGCGCCCGCGGCAGCCGTCGTGGCGTCCGCGGCGGCGCGCTCAGGGGGCACGGGCCGCCTTGATCTGGTTCAGCACATCGCGCGCGCTGTCGGGGATCGGCGTGCCCGGGCCGTAGATGCCTTTGACGCCGGCGGCGCGCAGGAAGTCGTAGTCCTGCTGCGGCACCACGCCGCCCACGAACACCACGATGTCGCCCGCGCCCTGCGCACGCAGCGCTTGGATGATGGCGGGGACCAGCGTCTTGTGGCCGGCCGCGAGCGTGCTGACGCCGACGGCGTGGACATCGTTCTCGATGGCCTGCCGCGCGCACTCCTCGGGCGTCTGGAACAGCGGTCCCACATCGACATCGAAGCCGAGGTCGGCGAAGGCGCTCGCGACCACCTTGGCGCCGCGGTCATGGCCGTCCTGGCCGAGCTTCGCGATCATGACGCGCGGTCGACGACCCTGCTCGTCGCCGAAGGCCGCGATGTCGGCCTTCAGCCGGTCCCACTCGTTGGCATCGCCGTAAGCTCCTGCGTACACGCCGCTCACCTCCTGCGACCGGGCGCGGTGGCGCCCCCACACCTTCTCGAGCGCATCGCTCACCTCGCCGACCGTGGCGCGCGCGCGCATCGCATCGATGGAGAGCGCGAGCAGGTTGCCCGCGCCCGACTGCGCCGCGGCCGTGAGCGCGTCGAGGCAGGCCTGCACCTTGCCGGCGTCGCGCGCGGCGCGGATCATCTGCAGGCGCGCGATCTGGTTGTCGCGCACCGCGACGTTGTCGATGTCGCGGAACTCGACCGGGTCCTCCTTATCGAGCCTGAACTTGTTGACGCCGACGATCACGTCGCGGCCTGAATCGATGCGCGCCTGCTTCTCGGCGGCGCTCGCCTCGATGCGCAGCTTCGCCCAGCCCGACTCGACGGCGCGCGTCATGCCGCCCATCGCGTCGACCTCCTCGATGATCCTCCAGGCCGCGTCCGCCATGTCCTGCGTCAGCTTCTCCATCATGTAGCTGCCGGCCCAGGGGTCGACCACGCCCGTGATGTGGGTCTCCTCCTGCAGGATGAGCTGCGTGTTGCGCGCGATGCGCGCGCTGAACTCCGTGGGCAGCGCGATCGCCTCGTCGAAGGAGTTGGTGTGCAGGCTCTGCGTGCCGCCGAACACCGCCGCCATCGCCTCGATGGTGGTGCGCACGATGTTGTTGTACGGGTCCTGCTCTGTGAGGCTCCAGCCCGAGGTCTGGCAGTGCGTGCGCAGCATCAGGCTCTTCGGGTTCTTGGGCCCGAAGCCCGACATGATCCGCCACCACAGCAGGCGCGCGGCGCGCATCTTGGCGATCTCGAGGTAGAAGTTCATGCCGATCGCCCAGAAGAAGCTCAGGCGGCCGGCGAACTCGTCGACATCGAGGCCCTTGGCGAGCGCGGTCTTCACATACTCCTTGCCGTCGGCGAGCGTGAACGCGAGTTCGAGCGCCTGGTTCGCGCCCGCCTCCTGCATGTGGTAGCCGGAGATCGAGATCGAGTTGAACTTCGGCATCTTCCGCGCCGTGTGCTCGATGATGTCGCCGACGATGCGCATCGACGGCTCCGGCGGGTAGATGTAGGTGTTGCGCACCATGAATTCTTTGAGGATGTCGTTCT
This sequence comes from Pseudomonadota bacterium, assembly GCA_947459825.1. Lineage (GTDB taxonomy): Bacteria > Pseudomonadota > Gammaproteobacteria > Steroidobacterales > Steroidobacteraceae > UBA964. The sequence continues at coordinate 2,481 of CANHFH010000041.1, forward strand.
GGATGGTGCCGGAGAGCTGCTCCTGCGGCACCCCCTGCTCCTCGCCCGCCACCACGAAGGCCGCGAGCACCGGCAGCACCGCGCCGTTCATGGTCATCGACACCGAGACCTTGTCGAGCGGGATGCCCTCGAACAGGATCTTCATGTCCTCGACCGAGTCGATGGCGACGCCCGCCTTGCCGACATCGCCCGTGACGCGCGGATGGTCGCTGTCGTAGCCGCGGTGGGTGGCGAGGTCGAAGGCGACCGAGACGCCCTGCCCGCCTGCGGCGAGCGACCGGCGGTAGAAGGCGTTGGAGGCCTCGGCGGTCGAGAACCCGGCGTACTGCCGGATGGTCCAGGGGCGCACCGCGTACATGGTCGCCTGCGGCCCACGGATGAAGGGTGCGAAGCCGGGCAGCGTGTCGGTGTGGGGGAGCCCCGCGAGGTCTGCCGCCGTGTAGAGCGGTTTGACCACCAACCCCTCAGGGGTGGTCCAGTCCAGGCGCGCCGGGTCACCCCCGGGGGCCGACTTCGCAGCCGCCTTGTCCCAGGCCCCGAGCTGCGCGGAAGTCAGGATGTCGTCGCGGTCCATGGCGTCCTTGTCCAAGTCCGTCCGGACCCCCCTCCCACAGGCGAGCCCTGGACAACCCTAGGACTATACCCACCGGGGGACCCCCCGGCGAGTCCGGCGGGGCGGACGGCCACGGGGTGCGCACACCGGACCCGGCGACCGTCCACCGTTCCTCCGCTAGACTGCGTGGCGCATACGGCATCGAGGGCCGATCTTGGCTTCAGACAACCCACAGGGCGGTCCGGCGGAGACCCCCGCCCCCGCAGCGCCACCGATGCCCGCCGTGCGCCTCTGCATCGGCGTCACCGGCCACCGCGCCGACCACCCCTCCTACGCACCGCACGCCGCCCGCATCGAAGCGGCGATGCACCGTGTGCTCGACCTCATCGCAGGGATGGTCGAGGCCGTGCCACCGCCGTTCGGCGTGCCCTTCGCGCCGATCCGCATGCACTCGGTGATGGCGGACGGCACCGACCAGTTGGCGGCACGCGAGGCGCTGGCCCGCGGTTGGGAGATCGTCGCACTGCTGCCTTTCGGCCGGGCGCTCAACTGCGCGATCAACGCGCATCCGCGCACGGCGGCGGACGTCCGGGCCCTGCTGGCCGAGGGGGCCGCAGCGGACCCCGCGGTGCAGGCGCGCACGGACACCATCCGCTCGCTGGTCGGCCGCGCACAGGTCTTCGAGCTCGCCGACGCCGACGAGCAGATCGGTTCGCGCCTCCTCGCGATGCACGACGCGCCGGACGATGCCGCCAAGGCCGAGGCGTTCCGCGCCGACAGCTCGCTGCGCGTGGCGCTCGCCGGACGCATCGCGATCGAGCAGTCGGACCTGCTGATCGCCGTCTGGGACGGCGTGCGCACCAACCTGGTCGGCGGCACCGGCCACACCGTGGCGGCCGCACTCGATGCCGGTGCGCCGGTGCTGTGGATCGACCCGGCCGATCCGGACGACTGGCGGATCCTGGGCGCTCCTGAATCTTTGATGTCGCTGCGCTACGACGGCGCCCCCGCCGACCGGGAGGACACGCTGCGCCGCGTCATCCACGCGGCCCTGCTGCCCGGGGGCGCGACGACTGCGGACGCGGCGGCCGCCGCTGCGAAGGACTCCGGCGTCGCGGCGCTCGCACCGCAGCATTGGCGCGCGCAGAGCGCTCCGCTCTGGCACGCCTACCGCTGGATCGAGCGGACCTTCGACGGTCGCGGCGACGGCGGGCGGCGCCCGCTCACACAGGCGTACGAGACGCCCGGTCGGATCGTCGACGGCTCGGGCGCCGGCGTCGCCGCCGCGCTCGCCGCGCTGCCCGATGCCGATCCGCAGTTCACCGACCGCGTGCTCGGCGGGGTCCTCGGACGCTTCGCCTGGGCCGACGGCATCTCGGCGCACCTCTCGGATACCTACCGCGGCAGCATGGTGGTGAACTTCGCGCTCTCCGCCGCCGCGGTCATCAGCGGCGTCGCCTATCTGCCGCTGGTGAGCAGCGAATGGAAGTGGCCGTTCGCGGCCTTCGAGCTCGTGCTGCTCGGCGCCATCCTCGCCATCACCTGGGTGGGGCAACGCCGCCGCTGGCACGGCCGCTGGTTCGAGACGCGCCGCGTCGCGGAGTACCTGCGGCACGCGCCGCTGCTGCTGTCGCTCGGCACGGCGCGTGCGCCGGGCCGCTGGCCGCGCGGCTCCGATACCTCATGGCCCGAGCACTACGCGCGCCACTCGCTGCGCGGGACCGGCCTGCCGCGCGTGCGTGTCACGACCGCTTATCTGCGCGCCGTGCTGACTCAGCTCATCGCGCCGCATGTCTCGTCGCAGCGCGCGTATCACGCCGCCAAGGCTCAGCGGCTCGCCGCGGTCCACCACAACCTCGACCGGCTCTCGGAGCGCGCGTTCCAGTTCGCGGTGGTGGCGGCGGCGGCCTACCTCGCGCTGGTCGCGGCCAACGCCGCAGGGCTGGCGGGCGACCGTCCGTTCGGCGCGCTGACCAAGGTGTTCACCTTCCTCGGTGTCGCGCTGCCGACCTTCGGCGGCTGCCTGTCCGGGATCCGTTTCTTCGGTGATTTCGAGCGCTTCGCGGCGATCTCGCGCGTGACGGCCGCCAAGCTCGGAGCGGTGGATGCCCGGATCGCCCTGCTGCTGCGCGCACCCGATTCGTCGCTGGACTACGGCACGGTCACGGCGCTCGCCCATGCAGCCGACGACATCGTGGTGAGCGAGATCGAGAACTGGCAGGCCGTGTTCGAGGCGAAGCAGATCACCGTCCCGGCCTGACGGCCACCGACCCCCAAGGAACGCAGATATGCGCACACGCACCATCCTCCTCGCCGCCCTCGGCGTCCTGCTGCTCGGCGGCGGCGTCTGGTACTCCGGTCTCGACAAGGAGACGCGCGGACTGCTGGCCGCGCTGCCCACCGACCGCGATGTGCTCAGCTGGGGACAGGGCCAGCGCGAGGCCGCTTTCCGCGCCATGGACCGTCTGCCGCTGCTCGCCAAGGCCTCCACCGTCACGCCCTCCCCGACCCCGCTGCCGCTGCCCGCCGGCAAGCCGCTCGGGATCCCCGGCATCGACGACTACATGCGCACCCAGAACACGGCGGGGCTCGTGGTGCTGCAGGACGGCAAGGTCCGCTTCGAGCGCTACGGCCTCGGGTTCGACGCCGCCGGGCGTTGGACCAGCTTCTCGGTGGCGAAGTCATTCACCTCGACCCTGGTCGGCGCCGCGATCCAGGACGGCTACATCAAGAGCCTCGAGGACAAGGTCAGCCGGTACATCCCGGGCCTGCGCGGCTCGGCCTACGACGATGTGACCGTGCGTCAATTGTTGACCATGAGCTCGGGTGTGAAGTGGGACGAGGACTACGAGGACCCGCAGGCCGATGTCGCGCGTTTCAACAACGCCGAGCCGGAGCCAGGCATGGACGCGACGGTGAGCTACATGCGCAAGCTCCCGCGCGCGCATCCGCCCGGCGAGGTCTGGAACTACAACACCGGCGAGACCAACCTCATCGGCGTGCTCGTCTCATCGGCCACCGGCAAGCCGCTCACCGGGTACCTGCAGGAGAAGATCTGGCATCCGGCAGGCATGGAGGCCGCGGCGACCTGGCTGCAGGGCCGCACCGGCCACGAGATCGCCGGCTGCTGCATACAGGCCGCGACCCGCGACTACGCGCGCTTCGGGCTCTTCGTGCTGGCGAACGGCGCCGCGGGCGGCAAGCAGATCGTGCCGCCCGACTGGTTCGCGCAGGCGGTCCGCAAACAGAAGGACATCGGCGCGCCGGGCCGCGGCTACGGCTTCCAGTGGTGGACCTACGATGACGGTTCGGTCGCGGCGCAGGGCATCTTCGGTCAGGGCATCTACATCGACCCGCAGCGGCGGCTCGTCATCGCCAGCAACTCCAACTGGACGCGCGCCTCGCTCGGCCCCGAAGGCGCGGCGCGCGAGGCGTTCTACGCGCAGGTCCGCGCGCTGATCGACGCCGAGACCGCAGCCGTCGGCCGTCCCTAGCGCAGCGCGAGGCGGTCGAGCGCGATCCTGCCGTCGCTCATGACGAGCAGCGGCTCGAACAGGGTCGTCGGGTCGCTGCGCGGATCGCGGTCCACCACCAAGAGGTCGGCTTCAAGACCGACCGCGACCGACCCCGTGCGCCCTTCTATGCCGAGCACGCGCGCCGCGTCATAAGTGGCGGCGGTGATCGCCTCGATGGGCGTATACCCGCAACCGATCAGTTCCTGGATCTCGTGGGCGGGACGCACGCGACCGTAGTCGTCGCGGTCGCCGTAGGAGCTGTCGGTACCGACGGCCACCGTGACGCCGAGCGCTCGGGCCTTGCGCACCGCATCGCGCAACGGCCGCATCATGTGCAGGGTGCGCAGCTGCAGTGCGATGTCGTCGGCGGCATCACCGCGCGGATCGCCGAGCGGACTCATGATCGCGAGCGTGGGCACGAAGAAGGTGCCCTGCTTGCGCATCAGCGCCAGCGTCTCGTCGTCCACATAGGTGCCGTGCTCGATGCTGCGCACGCCGGCGCGCACCGCGGCGTTCGCGCCATGCCGGTCGTGGGCATGCGCGGCCACATTCAGGCCCGATCGGGCGGCCTCCACCACCGCGGCGCGCAGCTCCTCATGCGAGAGCTCCTGTCTGCGCGGATCCGTGCGGGCCAGCCCCGCGCGCTCGCTGGCGCCGACCTTGATGACATCAGCGCCCCGTTCGATCACGGCGCGCACCACCGCGGCGACCTGGTCAGGCCCCTTCAGAGGCGACTCCAGATACTGTCCGAACTGCGGGTAGCTGAGGATGAAGGACTCGCCGAGCTGCGGGCGCACATGACCGCCCGATACCAGCATCTGCGGACCCGGCACATCGCCGTTGCGCACCAGATCGCGCGTCGCCATGCCCTTCAGGTAGTTGTCGCCGAGCACGCGCGTGGTCGTGACCCCGGAGAGCAGCGCGCGGCGCGCCGAGGCCGGATCCTCGATGTGCGTGTGCAGGTCGATGAAGCCCGGCATCAAGAACGCACCGCGCAGGTCGACGGCGCCCGGGCGATCGGCTGCGGCGGTGATCTCGGCGATGCGGCCGTCGCTGATGCGCAGGTTGACCGATCGGACAGGTGAACCGGCGCGGCCATCGATGAGCGTCGCGTTGCTGAGCCAAAGGTCCTCCGCCTGCGCGGCGGAGGACAGCATCGAGAACAGCAGCAGACAGGTCGCCAGCGTCTTGGTCACAGGAAGACATCTCCGCCGTTCGGGCTGAGGCACTGACCCTGATAGTGCCTCGCACCGTCGCCCGCCAGGAACACGAAGCTCGGGGCGATGTCCGCCACCTCGGCGATGCGGCCGAGCGGGATGGACCTGCGGATCTCTTCAAGGAGGGTCGGCGGCACATCATCGAGGATCGGCGTGCGGGTGGCGCCCGGCGCGATGCAGTTGATGGTGATGTCGCGCGCCCCGATCTCGAGCGCCACCGAGCGGGTGAACGACAGGATGCCGCCCTTCGCGGCCGTGTAGGCCGAGAACCCCGGCGCGCCCTTGTAGGCGAGCTGCGAGGCGGTGTTGATGATGCGGCCATACCCGCTCGCGTACATGTGCGGCAGCACGGCGCGCGTGACGAGGAAGGTACCGCGCAGATGCACGGCGATCACCCGGTCCCAGAGATCGACCGGCATCTCGTGGGCCGCGCCTGCGACGGCGATGCCCGCGTTGTTGACCAGGATGTCGATGCGGCCGGACATCGCCATCGCGGTTGCGACCATCGACTCGACCGCAGCCGCGTCGCTGACATCGGCCTGCGACACGATCGCACGACGCCCGAGCGCACGGATCCGCTCAGCGACCTCCTCCGCTGCCGCGGCCTCGGCGGCGGTCGGATGGTTGACGACGATGTCCGCACCGGCGGCGGCCATCGCGAGCGCGACTGCGCGACCGATGCCCGAGGAACTCCCGGTGATGAGCGCGACGCGACCGGAAAGGGTCACGGTCCCGACTTCTCCACCGGCCGGCCTTGCGACTGCCAACCTGGGAAATCGCCCTCGAGATGGGCGAGGCGCGTGTAGCCCGCCTTCTGCAGCGCCTCGAGCGCCATGTCGGCGCGACGACCGCTCTGGCAATAGACGACGATCTCGGCATCCTTCGGCACGCCGAGCGCCGTAGCGTCGGCGACGATGCGGTCGTGCGGCAGGTTGCGCGCGCCCGGCACGCGGCCGGCCGCGAACTCCTCGGCGCGGCGCACATCGAGCACGATCGGCGCAGCGGCGGCGCCCGGTGCGAGGCGCGCCGCAAGCGCCTCCGCGCTCACCTGCGGCATGGCAGCGCCGACCGGCGGTGCGGCGGCCGGCGCAGCGGCCGGCTTCGGCGTCTGCGGCACCTTGACCAACTTGGAGGTGTCGTAGCCCATGTCGGCGACGCGCTTCACGAGCGCGGCGTAGCGCGCATCGTCGATGGTCGGCGTGCGCGCCATGATCCAGACATAGTCGCGCGCACTGCGAGCGATGATGGTCTCGGTGTAGTCGGCGTCGAGGTGCGAGATCACGAACTCGGCCTTGATCGGCCAGATGAACTGCATGCCCCAGATCGCGTTGTTGGTGCCCGGGACCACGAAGCCGCGCGGCGTGTACACCTTGCGCTCGCCGTCGAAGCCGCCCTTGTTGAGCGTGAAGGTGGTCTTGATGGTGCCGTCCGGCGCGAGCTCGTATGACTCGATGGCGTTGTAGACGTCCTTCTCGATGAAGGTCGGGATGACGCCGATGACATACCACGGCCCCATGAAGCGCGGCAGGTCGACCTTCTCGACGACCGGCACGGTGACCTTCTGCGGTGATACGCCGCAGCCTGCGAGCGCGGCCAGCGAGAGCGATACGAGACCGAAGGCCAGGATCCCATTGAGACGTCTTCCGATGGACATGTGCGACTCCTTGTCTGATGTGCGATGCCGGATGGCCGCGCGGTCAAAGATACGCAGTCATTCCGCGATGTACCAGCGTCCCGACACCTGTTCGAGGATGTACCGATCATAAGGCAGCCCCTGCCCGGAAAGGTCGTACACCGCACGGTCGCCGCCGTTCTCGAACACGGGGGGCGTGCGCCGCACCAAACGCAGCGCCGCGACCAGCAGTTCCCGGTTGGCGAGGCTGCGCGAGCAGGCGGTCACCAGGGTGTCGAGCGCCCGCTTGCCCAGGCTTTGACGCAGTCCGGGGCTCAGATGTTCCCCGTAATAGCGGTCGCAGCGGCCGTCCACCAGAGCCCGCTCGGCGTCGTCGAGCAGCGCGAGGATGCCGGGGGTGTTCCGCCCGGTGGGCGGTCCGGCGCCCGCCGCGGCTCCGCCGGACGCCGCCCCGGGGGCCGCGGCGCCGCCCGCCGACTCCGCAGGGCCGCCGCGGCGCATCCGCCCGGACGCCAGGTCCTCGAGACGCGCTTCGATCTCGGAGGGGATCGCTGCCTTCCATTCGCGGCCGTAGGGCAGCAAGGGCACCACCTCCACCACCTCGACGGTGCCGCGGTCCTTGGGCGGGCGGCCCTTAACGACCGCCAGCACGCGCTCGCCGTCGCGCAGCGCACCGATGCCGCGCAGATCCTCGTACACACGGCCTCGCAAGCCGAGGCGCGACCCGATCGTGCGGAAGAAGTCGACGCTCGTCAGGCGCTCGATGTCGGCGAGCGGCATGGCGGCACCGAACAGCCGGCCGCGCAGCGTGTCGCCGCCGGTCGCCGCCTCGGTGCGCATCCGCTGCTGCAGCACGATGCGCAACCGGTCGAGCTCGTCGGGATGGATGGCATAGGCGACGGCCTGCGCGTCGCCGGCCGCCACCGCCGCCAGATACTCCCCGGCCGCGCGCCGCTGCGCCGCCGACAGGTCGTCGGCGCGCGCCGTCGATGACAGCGCCCACGCGAGGCACGACAGGAGCAGCAGCGATAGCCTCACTTCGTCGAACCCTCTTTGTCGTGGCGCTTGCCGAGCCACCATCCGTTGCCCGCCCAGACGGCCGCGACCACGGCGCCGATGGCCGCCGCGAGTCCGGGCGACGCCGCGACCGCGGTGAGCGCCGTGCTCGCCTGCGCACCGACATAATCGGCGGCGCGGTACACCGGCACATCGATGAAGCTCTTGGCCTTGTACTTGGACTCGGTGTCGAGCCGGCTCCAGAGCATCTCGCGGCCGGGGCGGATGAAGGCGTACTCGCCCCAGCGCCGCAGCACCATCAGCGCGATCATCGCGATCGAGCCGAAGGTTCCGGACACCAGCAGCACGAGGAACCCGATCGACAGCATCACCGGCACGGCGGTGAGCAGCGTACGCACGCCGAGCCGCGAGGCGATGAGGCCGGTCAGGAACAGCTGTGACAGGATGGTGAGCGACTGCACGACGACATCGATGGTCGCGAACACCTGCGTGCGCTGCTCGCGGTCGGAGAAGGCATCGTTGACGATGCGCAGCTGCTCGAAGTAGAGGATGGTGTTGACCAGCGACAGCAAGGTCACGAACACCGCGATGCCGATCAGGTACGGCGACTTCAGGACGATGAAGATGCCCGCGAACGGGTTGCCGCCGAGGCCCTCGTCGCCGCGCTTGCCCGCGGTCACGGCGCCGCGCTTCGCCCACAGCCGCATCAGCAGGCGTTGGCAGAGGATGGCGGCGACGAACCCGCCGGTCGCCACATACAGCACGCCCGCGTTGCCGATGGTCGTGACCGTGAGCCCGGCGACCGCCGGCCCGACCAACGCCCCCGCCGTGCCGCCCGCGGCGATGAAACCGAACAGGCGCTTCGCCTGACCGGCGTCGAACATCTCGAGCATGAAGCTCCAGAAGATCGACACCAGCATCAGGTTCAGCACGCTGATCCAGACATAGAAGAAGGTGCCGACGCGCAGGTTCTCCTCGTCCTCACCGAGCAGCATGCCGATGACCACGAGCGTCAGCGCGGTCGCGCCGTAGATCGACGGCAGCAGCACGCTGCGACGGATGCGCGCCACCAGCCAGCCATAGGCCGGCACGATGAGGATGGCGAACGCGGCGGTGTAGAGCCAGAGATCGGCGACGCGCTGCGTGCCGAGCACGGTCGCGACCGTCTCGCGCACCGGACGCACGGCGAAGTAGCTGCCGAGCACGAAGAAGAACAGCAGGAAGCCGGCGGCGACCGATGCGCCCTCGCCCGGCTCGATGCGCACCACGCGCGAGAGCAGACCCGGCGGTGGCCTGCGCGAGGTGTCGGAGTTGATGGAATCCGTCATGGTGCAGACCCTCTACGCGGCAGCGCCGCAAGATCGACGCGCAGCCCGGGCGTCGCCACCGTGGCCGCTGCGCCCATCGCACCGAGCGCATCACGCAACGCGTCGGCGGCGTCCGGTTCGCCGTGCACCAACCACACCGGGGGCCGCTGCGCGAAGCTGCCGTACCACCGCAGCAGGTCCTCGCGGTCGCCGTGCGCCGAGAGACCGCCGAGCGTATGCACCTGGGCTTCGACCCGCACCGGCAGACCGTAGATGCGCACGAAGGGTTCACGGTCCACCAGCGCGCGGCCGAGCGTGCCCGGGGCCTGGAAGCCGGTGATGACCACATGGCACTCCGGTCGGCCGAGGTTGTGCCGCAGGTGATGGAGCACGCGTCCGCCGTTGCACATGCCGCTGCCGGCGATGATGAAGGCATGTGAGCGGAAGCTGTTGATCGCGCGCGACTCGTCAGCCGTGCGGCACAGATGCAGGTTGTCGAGCGCGGGCATCCCGGGGAAGCTGTGCCGCAGGCGCAAGGCCTCGGCATCGAAACGCTCGCTGTGCCGCCAGTAGACCTCGCTGGCCTTGATCGCCATCGGGCTGTCGAGGAACACCTGCCAATGCCGCAGACGCCACTCCTCGAAGTGCGTGGCGAGCAGGTACAGGATCTCCTGGCTGCGACCGACCGCGAACGCCGGCACGACGATGTTCCCCTGGTCGCGCGCCGCGGCGGCGATGATCCCGCCGAGCTCAGCCACGGTCGCGTCGCGGCCGCGGTGCTCGCGGCCGCCGTAGGTGCTCTCCATGACCACGGCGTCGGCGGCCTCGAACCGGTGCGGGTCGAGCAGGATGGGCGAGTCGTACTGACCGAGATCGCCGCTGAAAACCAGCGTGCGCTCGGTGTCGCCCTCGCGCAGCCGCAGCTCGATGCTCGCGGACCCGAGGATATGCCCTGCATCGTGCTGGCGCAGCGAAAGGCCCGGGAACGGCTCATGCCATTCGTCGTAGCGCACCGCGCGCACGAGGCGCAGCGTCTGCTCCACATCGTCGAGGTCGTAGAGCGGCTCCGCGACGGGCTCATCGCGATCATCGCCCCCTTCGCGCTGCCGGCGCATGTTGATGCGGTCGGCCTCGCGCATCGCCAGACCAGCGGTGTCGCGCAGCAGTATGGGGAGCAGGTCACGGCAGGCCGGGTTGGTGTAGATCGGACCGCGGTAGCCGCGCTTGACCAGCAGCGGCAGCCGACCGCAGTGGTCGACATGGGTGTGGCTGAGGATGACCGCGTCGATGGCCGAGGCCTCGAAAGGGAACGGGTCACGGTTGCGGCGCATCGCATCGCGACCGCCCTGCACCAGCCCGCAGTCGAGCAGCACCTGTCGCCCTGCGACCCGCAAGCGGTGGCAGGAGCCGGTGACCTCGCCTGCAGCGCCGTAGAACTCAAGTTCCATCGATGTCTCCGTCCTCCGCCCGGTCGGGTATATTCTCCCCCAATCCGTGACAGGAGTAGCCCCTTGACCACCTTGGATGTGAACGGCCAGCGCCGCGAGTTCGACGCCGAACCCGAGATGCCCCTGCTCTGGGCGCTGCGGGATGTGCTCGGCATGACCGGCACCAAGTACGGCTGCGGCATCGCGCAATGCGGCGCCTGCACGGTGCACCTCGACGGCCAGCCGGTCCGCTCCTGCGTCACGCCGGTCGCCGCGGCGCAGGGCGCCAAGATCACCACCATCGAAGGCCTCGGCACGCCGGCGCTGCACCCGGTGCAGCAGGCCTGGATCGAGCTCGATGTGGTGCAGTGCGGCTACTGCCAATCCGGCCAGCTGATGAGCGCGGCCGCGCTCATCGAGACCAACGCCTCACCGACCGATGCCGACATCGACGCCGCGATGGACGGCAATCTCTGCCGTTGCGGCACCTACCCGCGCATCCGCGCCGCCGTGAAGCGCGCCGCGGAGATCAAGCGTCAGGGCTTGGCCGCCGCGCCGGCCGCCGTCGTCCCGCCCGCGAGGTAGTCGAGCGCCACCGCGGCCATCGCCCGCGCGCCCACCGGCAACGCGGATTCGTCCGCGTAGAAGAGCGGCGAGTGGTTGGACGGCGCGGTGAGCATGTTCTGGTCGCGCGGCGTCACGCCCACGAAGAAGAAGAAGCTCGGCACCTTCTCCGCGAAGAACGCGAAGTCCTCCGCGCCCGTGACGAGCGGCACGGGACGCACCTCGGCCGCGCCGACGACGCGACGCAGCGACGGCAGCACACGCTCGGTGAGCTCGGGGTCGTTGCGCACCACGGGGTTGCTGCCGGGGTCGATCTCGAAGGTCGCGGTGGTGCCGCTGGCCTCGGCGATATTCGTCACCATGCGTTCGATGCTCTTCACGATCGACGCGCGCTGCGCCGGCTCGAAGGTGCGGATGGTGCCGATCATCTCGACCTCGTCGGGCACGATGTTGTGGCGGATGCCGCCCTTGATCGCGCCCACCGTCACCACGGCGGGGTTGGCGGTGATGTCGACCTGGCGGCTGACCACGGTCTGCAGCGCGCCCACGATCTGCGACGAGATGACGACGGGGTCGATGCCGCCCCACGGCCGGGCGCCGTGCGTCTGGCGGCCTTTCACGACGATGCGGTAGGAGTCCGACGCCGCCATGAGCGGCCCGCCGCGGTAGCCGATGCGGCCGCTCGGGATGCCGGCGAACACATGCAGGCCGAACACCGCCTCCGGACGGTGCTTGTCGAGCAGGCCTTCCTTGATCATCAGGCTCGCGCCGCCCTCCTCGCCGGCGGGCGCGCCCTCCTCGGCGGGCTGGAACACGAACACGACCGTACCGGGCAGTTCGGTGCGCACCGCCGCGAACGCCTCCGCCACGCCCATCAGCATGGAGGTGTGCGTGTCGTGGCCGCAGGCGTGCATCACACCCACCGTCTCGTTGCGGTAGGTGGCCGTGGCCCGGGAGCGGAACGGCACATCGGTCTGCTCGGTGACGGGCAGCGCGTCCATATCGGCGCGCAGCGCGATGGTGGGCCCGGGCTTGCCGCCGCGCAGCACGCCGACGACGCCGGTCTTGGCGATGCCGGTCTGCACCTCGAGGCCGATGCGCTTGAGGTACTCGGCGACGATCTTGGAGGTGCGGAACTCGCGGTTCGAGAGCTCCGGGTTCTGGTGGAAGTCGCGGCGCCATTCGATGATGCGCGGCTGCAGCGCGGCGAGGCGCGCTTCCACCTTGGCGTTCAGGGGCTCATCGGCCCGGACGGGCGACGCAGCGCACAGGGCTGCGGCGGCGAAAAGGATGGAAGCGGCGCGAGGGATGGGGCGGGACGGACGCATGGGCTGACTCCGTGAGGGGGTCGACGACCGCAGCACGATAGCCCTTACCGCCGACCTCCCGCAATCGATCGCCGGGAGCGGTCCGCGAGCGCGGTCAGCTGAGACGCACGAGTTCGTAGATCGCAAGCCGCCCGCGGCGTTCACCGAGGGCGACGAAGCGGCCGTCCGGCGACCAGCGCAGCGCGGACGGTTCGGAGTCGGCGAGATGGGCGTCGAGCGCGCCCGGCGTCTTGCCGGGCAGCCACAGCGACAGGCGCCAGTCACGGCCCGCCGAGACGAGGAAGTTGCCGTTCGGCTGGAACGCGAGGCAGTCGATGCGGTCGGTATGCCCCGCGAGCTGCTGCGGCCGCGAGCCTTCCGGACCGCGCCCGCCGAAATCCCAGATGACCACCTGCGAATCCGCGATGGTGGCGAGCCAGCGCGAATCCGCGCTCCACACGGTGACATCGACCTTGCCCGGATAGCCGCGCATCTGCGAGTCGCGGCCGGTGGCGAGGTACCAGAAGTGCACCGAGCCGTCCTGCGTGCCGGTGACGAGCACCTTGCCGTTCGGGCTGTAGGACGCCGTGAGGCAGGGCGCAGCCCACGGGTATCGGCGCATCTGGAACTGCGGCGGCTCGATGCGGTGCACGACCATGCCGCCGTTGACCGCGGCCGCGAGATCGCGGCCCGCGCGGTCCCAGCCGAGCGCGGCCACCGCCGCATCGAGCGGCGGCAGCGCATGCGCCGGCTCCAGCGCCGGCGTCCAAAGAAAGATCTGCTTGCCCGCCGACGAGGCGAGCCAGCGACCGTCCGGCGACCACGCCGTCGCAGGCAGGCCGCGGGCCTTCGGGCGCTGCTCGGCGAGCACGCGGCCGTCGGCGCCGTCGCGCAGCGCGAGCGTGCCGTCCTGGCCGCTGGAGACGAACGCCGCGCCGCGCGGCTGCCAGACGACCGACTGCGTGCCGAGCAGGTGTTCGCCGACCTCATGGGCGGCGAGCGCCTGCGCGGTCGCTCCCGAGACCCGCTCGACCAGGAACACCTTGCCCTCGCCGCCCGCAACAGCGAGCCGCGCACCGTCGGGCGACCAGGCGATGTCGGCGACGAAATCGTCCAGCACCACCGAGCCGCATGGCTCGAGCATCGCTGCGGGACGCTTCATGGACCCACCGTCATGGCTGGAAAGCCGCGCGCATCAGGCGAAGCAGCCGTGGAAACCCGCTTCCAGTTCCTGACGGTCGAGGTTCCGACCGATGAACACCAGCGTGTTGAGGCGCTCAGCGCCCGCCGGCCAGGGACGCTCGATCTGGCCGTCATACATCATGTGCACGCCGTGGAAGACATAGCGACGGTCCTCGTCCTTCAGCGAGACCACGCCCTTCATGCGGAAGATGTCCTCGCCGCGGCTCTTGAGCAGATAGGAGATCCACTCCTCGAACTTGCGGAAATCGACCGGCCGCGGATCGGTGAGGCCGATCGAAGCGATCTTCTCGTCA